>JAJOKQ010000133.1 GCA_021129785.1 Clostridiales bacterium
GCGGGTGAAACTATGAAAATGCATGGTAGAAAACTAAAAATACTATACGCTATTGTCAGAGACTATATTGAAACAGCTGACGCTGTTAGTTCTAGAACATTAAGCAAAAAGTATGATCTTGGGGTTAGTGCTGCGACAATTAGAAATGAAATGGCTGATCTTGAAGAATTGGGCTATCTAACGCAACCATATGCTTCTTCGGGTCGAGTTCCATCTGACAGCGCTTACAGAGAGTATGTCAACTATATAATGGCACTGAAAAAGAAGACGAGTCAAAGAAAATATAACCTTGAGTCAAATGTTGCTAGTAAAATTGGAGAGATGAGAGAGCTACTTCATTATAGCTCTAAAATTCTTTCGGAGATTACTAGCTATACTACCATGGCATTATCACCTCATATAGAAGATTGTAGAGTTGAAAGTATTCAGTTTGTTAAAATATCAAGCGACATGATTTTAGCAATAATAGTAACAGATACTGGAGTTATTAGAAAACCTGTATTTCGAGTGGGAGGGGGTATAGAATCTGCTACATTGCAAAAAATTACTAACTTATTAAATTACAAAATGAAGGGACTGACTTTAAGAGAAGTTGAACAATTGTTATTAAGAGAAATAAATCGTGAAGCAAGTGACTTAGAAAAAGCAGCAATAAAAGTTCTGCCGCAATTACTCAAAACGTTAGAAAAAATAGATGAATATTATATTATATTTAATGGAACTGCAAATATTTTCAATTTTCCAGAGTATAAGGATATTGTTAAAGCTAAAGCATTTTTTTCAATGCTTGAAAAAAAACAAGCGATGTATAATTTAATTACAACAATTAATAATGATGGAATTAGCATTTCTATTGGAAAAGAAAATGATTTTGATGAAGCAAAAGATTGCAGCTTGATTACTGCGACACTAAAAAATGATGGTAATATTGTTGGTTGGCTAACTGTTATTGGACCAACTAGAATGGAATACAGAAAAGTGTTAAAAGATATTAGGTATGTTAGTGCATTTGTAAACGAGTTAATGAATCATAAATACTAGCAAAATGAGGTGTATTGATTGGAAGTAAACAATAAGGAAAACAGCACAAAACTAGAGTCAGAAGAGCTTGAGGACATTGTAAAGCAAATAGAAAAATTTAATCAAGAAAACAGTGTAGTCGAAATTTCAAGTGACGACGATAATGAAGAAACTCAATTGTTTGAAGTAGATGAAAACGAGAAGATGGAAAATGAGGATGAGTTATCAATGTTTAACAAGCGACTAAAAGAAAAAGAAGCTGAAATAGCAGAGAATAACGCTAAATTTCAACGATTGCAAGCAGACTTTACAAATTATAAAAAGAGAGTTGAGAAGGAAAAAAGCGAAATATTTTTGTATGCTAGCGAAAAACTAGCTTGTGAGTTGCTTGAAATTATAGATAACTTGGAAAGGGCGGTTGAACAAAAACAAGAAAGCACAGATAATGACGTTTTAAGAAAAGGTATTGAACTAGTACTAAGGAAAATGAAAGAGACTTTTACTAGACACAATATTAAAGAAATTGATGCAATGGGAAAACCGTTCGATTCAAATCTTCATCATGCTGTGATGCAAGAAGAAGAATCTGACGTTGAAGCAAATATGGTAATCGCAGTGCTTCAAAAAGGATATACTATTAATGGTAAGGTGATTAGACCTTCTATGGTCAAAGTATCGAAGTAATTAAAAATTTAAATAATCTAAACAATGAGAGGGAGGATGCAAAATGAGTAAAATTATTGGAATTGACTTAGGAACAACAAATTCTTGTGTAGCAGTTTTAGAGGGTGGAGAGCCAGTTATTATACCTAACTCTGAAGGAAACAGAACTACGCCATCAGTAGTTGCGTATGGGAAAGATAATGAGAGGATTATAGGAGAGCCTGCAAAACGTCAGGCAGTAGTTAATCCTGATAAAACGGTGGAATCTATCAAAAGATATATGGGAACAGATCATATCACAAAAATTGATGGAAAAGGTTACACGCCGCAAGACATATCAGCTATGATACTTCAAAAATTAAAAGCTGATGCTGAATCATATTTAGGTGAGAGGGTGTATGATGCAGTTATTACGGTACCAGCTTATTTTACAGATAGTCAAAGACAAGCAACAAAAGATGCAGGTAAAATTGCTGGATTGAATGTCCAAAGAATTATAAACGAGCCTACAGCTGCAGCCTTGGCGTATGGAATAGACAAAACTGAAGAACATCAAAAAATATTTGTATACGACTTAGGTGGAGGAACTTTTGACGTTTCAATTTTAGACTTAGGAGATGAAGTATTCGAAGTTCTAGCTACAAATGGTGACAACCATTTAGGTGGAGATGATTTTGATCAAGCGATTATTGACCATATTGCTGATGTATTCAAAAAAGAAGAAGGAATTGATTTAAGATTAGATAAAATGGCTTTACAACGATTAAAAGAAGCTGCAGAAAAAGCTAAAAAAGAGCTTTCTAGCACTATGACTACTAACATCAACTTACCATTTATTACCGCAACAAGTGAAGGTCCAAAGCATTTAACTATGGACTTAACTAGAGCTAAATTTGATGAAATAACTTCGTACTTAGTAGAGAAAACACTAGAACCTATGAAAAAGGCAATTAAAGATGCAGGAATATCTACTGATGAAATTACAAAAGTAATTTTAGTTGGTGGGTCTACAAGAATACCAGCAGTTCAAGAAATAGTTAAGAAAGTAACAGGAAAAGATCCATACAAGGGAATTAATCCTGACGAATGTGTTGCATTAGGAGCAGCAATTCAGGCTGGTGTTTTGACAGGTGAAGTTAAAGATGTTTTGCTTTTAGATGTTACCCCATTATCACTTGGCATTGAAACTCTTGGTGGTGTATTTACTAAATTAATTGAGAAAAATACTACTATTCCTACTAAAAAGAGCCAAACTTTCTCTACAGCAGCAGACAATCAACCAGCAGTGGATATTCATGTTCTTCAAGGAGAACGTTCTATGGCGTCAGACAACATCACTTTAGGGAGATTCCAATTAACAGGAATACCACCAGCACCGAGAGGAATTCCTCAAATTGAAGTGACATTTGATATTGATGCCAATGGTATTGTGAGCGTTTCTGCAAAAGATTTAGGTACTGGCATTGAACAAAAAATAACTATTACTGCTTCTACTAATTTGTCAGAAGAAGAAGTTAAAGAAAAAATTAAAGAAGCAGAAAAATTTGCTGAAGAAGATAAAAAAAGAAAAGAAAAAATAGAAGTGAAAAACAATGCTGACTCAATAGTGTATCAAACTGAGAAAACATTAGAAGAATCTAAAGATAAATTAAAAGAAGATGATATCAAAAAAGTGCAAGAAGAAGTAGAAAAACTTAAAAAGGCAATAGAAACTGATGAACTAGAAGCTATGAAAAAAGGAGTAGAAGATCTTACAAATGCTTTTCATGCAATTTCAGAGCAACTATACAAACAAGCAGCTGCAGAAAAAGCAGAAAGTAAAGAGGAGGGTAAAACTAGTAAAGAGAGCGATGAGAATATAGTAGATGCTGATTTTGAGGAAGTAACAGAAGAAAAAGAAGAAGAAAAATAGTTTTAGAAACTAATCTAAGGGCGCAAAAGTGCCCTTAGACTATTATAGCGATGTGAGAATAATGGTTTCTTGGGCGTTGCATCTCGAAGTGAACTCGTTCAGCTATGCTGAACATCGGGGAGTCAGATGGGGATTCTATTCCACCTGAATAAACAGATGAAGATCTGTAACCCACTTGAAGAAGTGAGAGTCTTATCAAATTTGATAAAATATAAGATTGATTTTACATACGAATTTTAATATAATAGTTTTAAACTAGTATATGTAGTGAAAGGCTGTGGCAAAGTGAGTAAAAAAGATTTCTACGATGTGCTTGGAGTAAATAAAAGTGCATCTAATAATGAAATAAAAAAAGCATATAGAAAACTTGCAATGAAGTACCATCCTGATAAAAATCCAGATAACAAAGAAGCAGAGTATAAGTTTAAAGAAATCAATGAAGCATACGAAATTTTAAGCGATCCTGAAAAAAGACAAAAATATGATCAGTTTGGACATGCTGGAATAAATGGAAACGGAGCGGGCGGCTTTGGAGGAAGTTCAGGTGGATATGAAGACATTTTTGAGGATATTTTTGACATGTTTCGTGGCAGCGGATTTAGTTCAAGAAGAAAAAGTGGACCTAGAAAAGGTGCAGATATAAAATATGAAGTTCCTATAAGTTTTGAAGAAGCAGTCTTTGGAACAGAAAAGGTTATTGAGTTTTACAAATATGAGAATTGCTCTACTTGTAAAGGTACAGGTGCAAAACTTGGAACATCTAAAAAAACTTGTTCTGCATGTAAAGGCGCAGGTGAGATTAAGCATGTACAAAATACAATTCTAGGGCAAATAATTAATACTAAAATATGTAATCAATGTCACGGGGAAGGTCAAATAGTAGACCATCCATGTACAAGATGTAGAGGAACTGGAACGGAAAGAAAACTCAAAAAAATTAAAGTGAAAATCCCTGCAGGAGTAGATAGTGGTAGTATTATACCTATTAGAGGCGAAGGTGAATTAGGAGAAAAAGGCGGACCTCGTGGCGATTTGTATATAGTGCTAAGTGTGAGAAAACACAAGGTATTTACGAGAGAAGGGTTAGACATTATATGTGAAATGCCAATAACATTTGCACAAGCAACACTTGGAGATGAATTAGAAGTTCCAACTTTAGAAGGAAAAGTGAAATATAAAATAAAAGAAGGCACACAAAGCGGAACTGTATTTAGACTTAAAGGGAAAGGTGTTGTTCATCCTAAAGGATATGGTAAGGGAGACCAATATGTAAAAGTGATTGTTGAAATTCCTAAAAATCTATCAGAAAAACAAAAAGAGCTTTTAAAACAATTTGCAGCATCATGTGGTGAAGAAGTACATGAGAAAAAAAAGGGGTTTTTTGATAAGGTCAAGGATGCGTTTGGAGTATAATTGAATATTACACAAAGGATGTGAAATTATGGAGTGGATAGAAATTGCTGTTGAAACAACATATGAAGCAAAAGAGGCAGTTGCAAATATTCTCTATAATGCTGGAGTAAATGGCATTGTTATTGAAGACTCTAATGACTTTAAGTTGTTAGATGACGATAAGTCTTGGGACTATGTTGATGATGCTCTTTTGGAGAAAGATTTTGATGGCGTAATTGTTAAGGCATACCTGCCGACAACAGTAGATGTATTAGAAAAAATTGATTTGATTCGTCAATTAGTTGCATCTCTACCTCTCTATGATTTAAACATTGGTTGTGGGAAAGTCAGCACACTAAAAGTTTCAGAAGAAGACTGGAGTTCGTCTTGGAAAAAACACTTTAAGCCTACAAAAGCAGGTGAAAGCCTTGTCATTAAGCCTACATGGGAATCTTACTCTGCTAGTAGTAATGAGTTAGTTATTGAACTAGATCCAGGAATGGCATTTGGAACAGGAACACACGAAACAACAGTTATGTGCATTAAAGAATTAGAGAATTCGATCTTACCGGAATTTGCTGTGATAGATATTGGATGTGGAAGCGGAATACTATCAATTGCCGCAGCAAAGTTAGGTGCAA
The DNA here is from genome assembly GCA_021129785.1 of Clostridiales bacterium. Taxonomy (GTDB): domain Bacteria; phylum Bacillota; class Clostridia; order Peptostreptococcales; family NVVX01. The sequence continues at coordinate 5,629 of JAJOKQ010000133.1, forward strand.
GCGAAGTGCAAGCAATTGATTTAGATGAAGTAGCTGTAAAGGTATCTAAAAAGAATATAGAATTAAATGAATTAACAGATGTTATAGATGTAAAGCATGGAGACTTATTAAATAATGCTGAAGGAAAAGCAGATGTCATAGTTGCTAATATTATGGCAGATATTATAATGAGACTAAGTGATGATGTAAAACAATTCTTAAAAACAGATGGAATTTTCATTGCATCTGGAATAATAGCAAAAAAAGTTATGGATGTTATAGAAGTCTTTGCGAAAAACGATTTAGTAATTGTAAGAACTGAAAAAATGGGTGAGTGGGCAACAATAATAGCTAAAGCAAAGCATAAAAGCAATTAGAATTCAACTAGAATAAATACTGCGGGGCCATCGATTATTATAGATCAGATGGCTTTTGTTAAAACTATAGGCATGGTGAAAGTACAATTAAGTTGTGAGCAGGAGGAAAATTGTGAAGAAAGTAGCATTTCATACTTTAGGATGCAAAGTAAATCAATACGAAACTCAAGCAATGATGGAGATTTTTAAAAAAGCAAATTATGCGGTTGTAGGAGACTCAGAATCAGCAAACGTGTACGTTATTAACACATGTACAGTAACTAATATGAGCGAGAAAAAATCCCGACAGTTTATCAGAAGAGCTAAAAGACAGAATCCTGACTCAATCATAGTTGTAGTTGGCTGTTATGTGCAAGTATCACCTGAGGAAGTGTCAGAAATAGAGGGAGTAAACATAGTAATTGGAACTAATGATAGAAAAAATATAATAGAGCTAATTGATAAAAGTCGCTTTAGAGATAAAATAGTTACTGTTGATGATATTATGGCAGTGAAGGAATTCGAAGAACTAGAAATAAACGAAGTTAAAGGAAAAACAAGAGCCTTTTTAAAGATACAAGAAGGATGTAATCAATATTGCTCTTATTGCATAATACCTTATGCTAGGGGTAAAATAAGGAGCAGAAAAGAAGAGAATATAGTAAAGGAAGTAGAGAGATTAGTTGAAAATGGAGTTAAAGAAATCGTTTTAACAGGAATACATTTAGCATCTTATGGAAAGGAAAGAGGAAGCGAAGATAGTCTCGTTAACTTACTTTTTAAACTAGATGATGTAAGTGGATTAGAGAGAATACGACTAGGTTCACTAGAGCCAACTTTGTTTACTGATGAATTCTTGTCAAAACTGGTGAAGGTCAATAAAATATGTGACCATTTTCATTTATCATTACAAAGTGGCTGTGATGAAATTTTAGATAAAATGAACAGAAAATATATTTCAAGTGAATATAGAAATACTGTTGAATCAATAAAAAAAGCATTCCACAACGTTGCGATTACAACAGATCTTATTGTAGGTTTCCCAGGGGAAACAGCTGACAATTTTAAAACTACCTACGATTTTGTAAATGAGATGGGATTTAGTGAAATTCATGTCTTTAAATTTTCACCAAAAAAAGGAACAAAGGCGGCGAAGTTTAAACCTCAAGTAAACAGTATGGTAATGAATAAAAGAAGCGAAGAACTAATTAAACTAGGAAAAACTCTACAAAAGGATTACATACTTAAGCAATTGAATTCTGTTACAGACGTTTTAGTCGAAAACAAATCAAAGCAAATAGAAGGCTGTGTAGAGGGGTTAACAAAAAACTATTTGAAAGTTGTTATAGATGCTAAAGAAGAAACAGTAGGGTCAATTGTTAAAGCACGTTTAGTTGGATTTGTGGGTGACAAGATAATCGGTGAGATTGAAAACTAAGTGAAAAATAATGGGAGGTTAGCTATGGACGATTGTATTTTTTGCAAAATAGTTAAAAAAGAAGTACCTGCTGAGTTTGTATACGAAGATGAAAAAATCGTAGCTTTTAAAGACATAAATCCGGAAGCACCTGTGCATCTTCTTATAATCCCTAAGGAGCATTATTCATCAATTAAAGAAATTGGTAGGGAAGATGGTATACTTTTAGAAGATATTTTTGACACTATCAATCAATTAGCAAAAGAAATGGATGTATATGAAGACGGATACAGAATTGTGAATAATTGCGGAGACGATGGTGGGCAAACAGTACAACATCTTCATTTTCATTTGCTAGCTGGAAGACAAATGCAATGGCCACCAGGCTAGAATAGTCTTTTCTGGGGATTAGCAGGCAAAAAAGATAATAAGTGCTTTAGCAAATTTTTTTGAAATTTATGTTGACTAAATGAAGAAATAGGTGTATCATAGTAACATACCCCCCCGCAGTAAGGGAATAGAAAAAAAGGAGGTACTGTTAATGAATATCAACGTTACGAATAAAGCGATTACAATGCTTGACAAACAGCTAAGTGATGAAAAATATAATGATACTTCAATAAGATTATTCTTTCAAAGTTTTGGTTGAGGAGGCCCTACTTTTGGAATGGCTTTGGAAGAGCCAAAAAACAACAAAGATGACTATACGAAGAAGATTGGAAAATATAATTTTTTAGTCAACAAAGAATTAATGGAGCAATACAATGGTTTTACAATTGATTTTAATGATGGTTGGCTTAGCAAAGGATTTAGTATTAGGCCAGGTGTAGCTACGAGAAATTGCTAAAATTAGAATGAAAGGAATGTGTTAGAATGAAGAAAAAAGTAGTTGTATATTCAAGTGATACATGCGTTTATTGTAACGAGGTAAAAAAATACTTAAGAGGATTAAATGTTGAATTTACTGAAAAAAACGTTTCTACAGATGTTGAAGCCAGAAAAGATATGATGAAAAAGGGATTTATGGGAGTACCAATAGTATTCATTGGTGATGACATAATTCAGGGCTTCAATAAAGCGGAGATTGATAGGTTATTGAAGTAGGGAAAGAAAGAATATTGAAAACTGTGAAAAGCCACTTTGAATTATATTTCTCAAAGTGGTTTTTCTTCATGCGGATAGTGTTAACTTTAAATTAATGACAACTTAACAAATGAACTGTGTTAAAATGTTAGTATTAGGTAAGAGCAAACATACTAAATTCGGAGGTGCTATGATGAAACGCTTAAACTTATGTGTTGACATTGATGGAACGATTACCATGCCTTACTATTGGTTAAAGTATGCTAATGATTATTTTGGGATAGAACTTAAACCTTCTGACATTACAGAATACGACATAGATAAAGTTCTAAATATACCTTCTGAGGAATACTGGAAGTTTTATGAAGAGCATGGGGAAAAGATGCATGAAAAGGCTAGAGCACGTAAAGGCGCAAAGGGTAATATTGTTAAATTAGCGAAATATAACAACATTCACTATGTGACTGCTAGAAATAAAGTAATGCAGGAAGTTACAAAAAACTGGCTTGAGAAGCGAAAATTTCCTATAAACTCACTACACCTTTTAGGGAGTCATAGCAAAGTAGAGAAAGCTAAAGAACTAGACTGCAATATTTTTATAGAAGATAGATACGAGAATGCAATAGAAATTGCAGAAGCAGGTTTCAGTGTTTTTCTAATTGACTGTTTTTACAATAGGTTTACGCTACCTAATAGAGTAACAAGGGTGAAAAATTGGAATGAAATATATGCTAAAATCAACTCACATGAGAGTACAAGGAGTGGTGTGTTTAAGAAAAAAGAGCATAAAGTTGCAATTATAGCAACGTGAGTGGAGACTCTACTTTTTAAGTGCTTTGGAAACAAGAAGATACATTGGATGCTAAATGATTATAGTTACCCCTTAAATAGAATTCAAAATTTTTATTGCATATCATCTTTTTTTAATGTATAATGACTGAGTGAAGTATGGTTATATTTCACAAACAGGATATTTTGCTGATGATAATTCATTTAGCAAGTGTTTGTGGAGGGGGGTAAGTTAATGTCTGAGATAAAAATTAAAGATAATGAATCGTTAGATAATGCTCTTCGAAGATTTAAGAAACAATGTGCGAGATCAGGAATATTATCAGAAGTGCGAAAAAGAGAACATTATGAAAAGCCGAGCGTAAAACGCAAGAAAAAAGCAGAGGCTGCAAGAAGAAAAAACACAAAGAAATTCTAGTTTGAAAAAGAGCGAGGTGAACAAAAATGACCCTCAAAGATAAATTAGCTAGCGATATAAAGCAAGCTATGAAAAATAAGGATATTATTGCTAAAAATATAATTACTCTAGTAAGAGCTGATGTAAAACGTCTTGAAGTAGACAACAGAATAGAATTAGACGACAGCGAAGTAGAAAAAGTAATTGTAAAACAAGTTAAGCAACTAAGGAAAGCACTAGATGAATTTACTAGAGCTAATAGAGCAGACCTTATTGAGCAAACACAAAATGAAATAGCTTTTCTAGAAAACTATCTGCCAAAGCAGTTGACAGAAGAAGAAATTCATGACATTGTACAAGGAGCTATCAAAACTGCTAATGCAACGTCCATGAGAGATATGGGCAAAGTGATGGGGCTTGTATCAGAGAAAACTAAAGACAGAGCAGACGGAAAAGCTGTAAGCCAAATGGTAAAAAAATACTTGAATGTTTAAATGATAGCCTAGAATGTAGAGTGCATTCTAGGTTTTTAACTTTTTGAGAAAAGATAATAGAAATGAAAAGAAGGAGTATCGAGAAGTAGGTAGAAGTATATAATAATAACAAATTGCGTGTCATATAATGAGATAGTAGTGCTCTAAGCACAAATATTTCTTAAATAACAAGTTTTTGTTTAGAACAACAAGATGTAGAACATAAATAAGTGAGAGGGGGGAAAAGAAATGCCAAAAAAAATTATAGTATTTTTGTTGCTTTTTTTATTTCTAGTGCCTATATCTAATGCTGAGAGTCAACTAGGAGACATTTATGTAATCCCGATTGATGGCGAGATAGGACCTGCAGTTTATCAGTTTTTGAGCGATCAGATGGAAATAGCTACAAAAAATGGTGCAGCGGCGGTAGTTATTGAGATTGATACTTATGGTGGTAGAATTGATTCCGCAATTTCAATTAGTGAGATAATTACAGATGCGGACATACCAACTATTGCTTTTGTTAATACGAAAGCCGAGTCTGCTGGAGTATTAATTACAATCTCCGCTGAAACAATAGCTATGGCACCTCACAGTACGATAGGGTCTGCTGAACCTATACCTAATACTGAAAAAATTCTATCGTTTTGGACAAGCAAATTAAGATCAGTTGCAGAAGAAAGAGGGAGAGATCCAGAACTTGTCGCTGCTATGGCAGATAAGAGCGTTTCTATTACAGACGTAATAGAGTATGACAGATTACTTAATCTAAGCACTATGAAAGCCGTAGAATTGGGATTTGCAGATATGGTTGCTACAGACTCGTATAATTTGATAGAACAATTAGGCATTGAATATGATGATGTAGTACATGTAGAAGTTGGATTTAGAGTGTTAGTAGCTCAAATACTATCAAGTGCGATATTGGTACCGATACTATTATCATTCGGATTTATAGGAATAATGGTAGAGATATTCACACCAGGTTTTGGTATAGGAGGGACTATAAGCATAGTGGCGTATTCGCTGTTTTTTGCAGGAAGTATCTTAGCGGGGCATGCAACTTTTGCGGTACTCATTATTTTTATAGCTGGGATTTTATTGCTCTTAATTGAAGCGGTGATGCCAGGGTTTGGAATAGCAGGACTGGGTGGAATAATATGCATAGTAACAAGTATTTTCATGGCATCAAGCAGCGTTGCATCTGCAGTTGTTTCACTAATTATTGCGATCATTTTTTCTGTGATTGCCTTGATTTTACTTCTGAAGTATGCACCAAGAAATAAGTTTTTTGATAAAATAATACTTAAAAAAAGTGAAAAAGGTTATGTAGCAACTATTAAGGATTATAGTGTGCTTCTTAATAAAGAAGGTGTAGTAAAATCATATCTTCGCCCAGCTGGAAGAATTGAAATAGAGGGAGAAGTATATGATGTAATATCAGATGGTGATTTCGTAGAAAAAGGGTTAAGAGTTAAAGTAATAAAAGTTGAAGGCAAAAAAATTGTTGTAAATAAGATTAAATAGGAGGGTTTTAAATGGAAGGGATTATTGCAGTTTTGATTTTCGTAGCAATTGCGTTTATTGCTTTATCAGTATTTTTGAGTTTTGTACCAGTGGGTCTGTGGATTACAGCTCTATTTTCAGGAGTTAAGGTTGGATTATTTACACTTGTAGGCATGAGACTTCGTAGAGTTGTACCAAGAAGAATCATTCTACCGTTGATTAAAGCTACCAAAGCAGGATTAGAACTTAATATTGACGGACTAGAAGCTCACTACTTAGCTGGTGGAGATGTAAATAGTGTAATTGACGCGTTAATTGCAGCACAAAGAGCAGAAATTGCTTTGCATTTTGAAAGAGCTGCAGCAATTGACCTAGCAGGTAGAGAAGTATTAGCAGCTGTTCAAATGAGTGTAAATCCTAAAGTTATTGAAACACCAAAAATTTCAGCTGTTGCAAAAGATGGAATTGAAGTTTTAGTAAGAGCAAGAGTTACAGTAAGAGCAAATATTGAAAGATTGGTTGGAGGAGCAGGAGAAGAAACAATTATTGCCAGAGTTGGTGAAGGTATTGTTACTACAGTAGGTTCTGCTGTGAATCATAAAGCAGTATTAGAGAACCCAGATATGATTTCTAAGACTGTGTTAAGTAAAGGACTAGATTCAGGAACAGCATACGAAATACTTTCAATTGATATTGCAGATATTGATATTGATAGAAATATCGGAGCAAAACTTCAAACTGAGCAAGCCGAGGCAGATAAACGTATTGCTCAAGCAAAAGCAGAAGAAAGAAGAGCAATGGCAGTTGCAGTAGAACAAGAGATGGTTGCACGTGTTCAAGAAATGAAAGCTAAAGTTGTTGAAGCAGAAGCTGAAGTTCCTAAAGCAATGGCTACAGCGCTTAGAGAAGGAAACATAGGTGTGCTTGATTATTATAATATGAAAAATGTTATCTCAGATACAGATATGAGAAATTCTATTTCTGATGCTACAAAAGAGTAGAGCAGAAAAATGAATAGGATGTGACGCAATGGATTTTGGAGACATAGGCTTTATTGGCATGTTAGCTATAGGCAGGTGGGTATGGAAATTCATTAAAAAAAGAGAAGAGCAAAGAAAATCAGAAGACCATACTAACTTAAAGAATAGAACGAAAAATGCATATAGAGAAGGCAAGAAAGAGATTTCAGGTGCAGCAGCAGAGCTAGAAAAAACAAAGAGAAGCCTCACTAATGTTTCCCAAGAAATAAGTGACGACTTAGGAGGGTTTGGTAAAGAGCTTGTTGACGAGATATCTGGAAACAGCAAAAAAGTTGATATTAACATGTCAAAAAAACAAAAAATATTTTCTAGAGAAACTGACGAGAACAAGCTGTTACTTAAGAACACTACTAGTGAAGGAGGCAACAATATGCAAAAAATAGATTTGCAAAATTCACAACAAGTGTTTAATACTAAGATAAAAGAAGTAAGTAACCCAAAAGTACATGATATTGGGGCTTATAGTATTCGAACTGGTAATAGAAACAGAATAAAATTAGAATTTAACAAAAAAGCAGTAATTAACGGAATAATTATGGCGGAAGTACTAGGAAAACCGCGGGTACTATAAGAAAGTGATGGAACAGAGACCACGAGTTAACCATTTTGCAGATAGTGACTTAATGAGGCTCGTGGTTGAAGTCGTGCTGCAGGTTTTAATTTTTATGAAAAGGAGATACATATTAATGACACAATTAAGCAAGTTTTCGAAGCACTTTGCAAATTATACCGAACTAAGAGTTCAAGAGAATCAAAGTATGAGCATAACTTTTTTAAACGGAAACTTAGTAGGAAACGAAAAAAAGTTTACGTCAGGAGTTAGTTCACGGGTGTTTCTTAATGGGTCTTGGGGATTTGCATCAAACCCTGAAATGGATGATGCAAATATAATAGATACGATTAAACTAGCCAATGAAAATGCTGAATTTTTATCAGGAAGACAAAGTAAAAATAAAAGAATATACGAAGGAGCCGCATTTTCTGTCTCACATAATTTTGGGACTAAGAAAAATAGAATTAGTCAAAAAGAATTGATGGATTTCGTAAAAGAGATTGATGGTTATATTGTAAAAAAATTCGCTGATGTAACTTCAAGAACAGTAGGTCTAAATTTTTTGAGTATGGAAAAAACGTTGTTAACTTCAGTAGGTTCTAATAGATATTCACTTTGGCCAAGAACAATGATTTTCGTTAAGCTCGGAGTTGAGGAGAATGGAGACCCAATAAATGCTTATGAAGTATTTGGTGGCAGAGGACATTTTGAAGATTTATTTACTAATCCAAGTGACTTGTTTGAGGATGTAGACAAACTTTATGAACACCTAAAAAACAAAAGCAAGGGTGTTTATGCAGATGCTGGAGAAAAAGAAGTCATTCTAGATGCAGACTTAGCAGGGATACTTGCGCACGAAGCGATAGGGCACACCACTGAAGCAGATATTGTTTTAGGTGGATCAATTGCTGCAGACTATGTAAATAAAGAAGTATCCTCTAATCTTATTACGTTGACTGACTATGCTCACTCATATAATGGTAATCTTTGTCCTATACCTATTTTCGTTGACGATGAAGGAACAAAAGCAGAGGATGTAGTTATCATTAAAGATGGAGTATTAAAAGAGTTTATGCACAACAAAGAAACTGCTGCGATTTTTAAAACTATTGCCAAAGGAAATGCACGCGCATATCAATATTTTGATGAACCATTGGTGAGAATGAGAAATACTGCGATAGAACCTGGTAAAAGCAAACTAAAGGATATGATTGCTTCAATTGAAGATGGTTATTATTTTATGAAGACTGGTAATGGGCAGGCAGATTCAACAAGTGAATTCATGTTTGCGGTAACTGTGGGATATGAAATTAAAAATGGAAAACTAGCTAGAGGAATTAGAGACACGACTATCGCCGGTTTAGCATTTGATGTCTTAAAGAGCGTAACTATGGTTTCAGATGATATGGTTTGGGGCAGCTGGGGAATGTGCGGAAAAAAACAGATGATTCCAGTTGGAATGGGTGGACCTGCTATTAAATGTAGAATCAATGTAGGAGGTAAATAAGGATGGCTAAAAACAAAGTTGTAAACAAAATGATGAAGTTGTTATCGGAAGAAAATCTTGAAAAGTACCAAGTTACCTTAAATAGCTCTAAAAAAACTGAAATGGTAGTTGAAAGAGGAGAAATCTCTCTATTAAGAACTATAGCAGATACCAACTTAAGAATTACTGCAATAAATAAAAATAAAAAAGCAAGCGTTAACATAAATAGAATCGATGATTCTTCTTTAGAAGAAGCAACTAAAAATATACTTGAGTTACTTGAAACTTCTGAGATAGACGAAGCTTATGATATATCTCCCTTTCAAGAATCAAAGCAGTTTGAAATTGGTAGCAAGGTTCCAAACAAGGACGATATGTATAAGTTACTTATTCAATTTATTGAAGAGGTTAAATTAGAGTACCCTAAGCTTAATATATCAGAATCATCATTAACATTTAATTTTACCGAAGTTAATCTTGTTAATAGCAATGGGGTGGATTATTTACAAACTAAAGGGATTTATAATTTTTATGTAGTTTTTACTGCGAAAGATGGAGAGAATATATCTTCAATGAACTTTGCAAGTTTTTCTATGAATGAATTGGATAAAAACCTACTAGATACTGCTACAGTTAGATCACGTATAAAAGAAAATATAGAGCAGATCGAAACAAAACCAATTACAGAAAAATTTGTAGGAGATGTTTTAATCACACCTGACTATTTAGCTGACTTAATTGCAACCTTTGCAGCTATTGGTTTGAGTGATGGAGCACTAATAGCTGGAACAAGTGTGCTAAAAGATAGTATAGGGAAAAAAATAGCTAGTGAAAAACTCTCAATTTGCTCAAATCCTAGATCCAAACAAATCTGTGATGGATACAGCATTACAAGTGATGGTTTTGAGGCGAAAGATATAATGATAATTGAAAAGGGAGTATTAAAAAGTCATCTACTCGGACTCTATGGAGCTAAGAAAACAGCAAAGAAAAGAGCTGAAAATTCTGGTAGTGCTTACGTGGTCGACTCTGGTGAAGTATCGTACGAAGACATGATAAAAAAAGTGAAAAAAGGAATACTATTATCAAGATTTTCAGGAGGGAATCCAAGCCCAAGTGGGGATTTCTCGGGCATTGCTAAAAACAGTTATTATATTGAAGATGGTAAAGTACAATATCCAATATCTGAAACTATGATTGCTGGAAACATATATGATATGTTCAATAATATTAAAGAGATTTCTAAAGAGCAAGTCAATTTTGGTAATAGTATAATGCCTTGGTTGTTGACAACAGGGGTAACTATTTCAGGAAAATGAATTTAGGAGTTGTTTGAATTGATATATGATTTGATAGTTGTGGGTGGAGGGCCTTCGGGCATCTTCGCCGCTATAAACTTTAAAGGCAAGAAAATTTTGCTCTTAGAAGCAGAGAATAAATTAGGTAAAAAGTTATTAGTGTCTGCAGCAGGGCAGTGCAATATCACAAATGATGGAGACTAAAAAGACTTTCATGGTAAATATGGTGATAAATGGTGATAAGGACAAGTTTATCAAACGACTTATTAGAAGATTTGATAATAAGTCATTGATGAGTTTTTTTACTGATGCAGGGCTGGAGTTAACATTCAAAGAAGATGGTAGAGTATTTCTAAAATCTTTGATTTCTAATGATGTAGTATTTGTGCTTTTAAATAAACTTGAAAATAATAAAGTAGACATAAAGTGCAACGAAAGAGTAGAGGCAGTAAGAAAAATTGAAGATAATTTTTATTGAGTAAAAACGAATGAAGGAAAATATCAAACAGCAAATGTTGTAATAGCAACAGGAGGCTATTTATTTACAAAGGACAACTTAAAAATTGACGGTTTTAACATGTTAAAGTATTTAGAACATACTATAATTGAGCCAGTGCCAGCTCTCACATCGCTGCACGTAAATAATCACTTCTTATATGCATTGTCAGGAGTCTCGCTAGAAAATGCATCATTAACGATATGGAAAAATGAAAAATTAGTAAAAAGAGCAGAAGGAGACCTACTAATAACTCATAAAGGGTTTAGTGGTCCATTGATTTTAAACAGTTCAAGGTATTTTCATGACAATGAACAAATCAAAATTAACTTCTTAGGAGAAAAAATAAACAAAAATAATCTTGAGGAAGTAATAATTAGAGAAAGTAAAATTAGTGGGAAAACTAAGCTTGCAACTCTTCTTAACCGTTTAGGAATTAGTAAGAACCTAGCATATGCATCTTTAACAGAGAGCATTATAGAAACAGATATACGTTGTAGCAAAATAGATAAGTCTAAAAGAAAAAAATTGTTAAACTTATATGTGAGTACACTATAAGTTCTTTTACAAGTAGTGGATTTGAAATAGCTATGGTAACAGCAGGGGGGTTATCCCTAGACCAATTAAATATGAAAACAATGGAGTCAAAAAATGCAAAAGGTCTATATATTGTAGGTGAAGCACTTGATTTAGATGGAGATACAGGGGGCTACAATATTCAAATGGCATTTACAACTGGAATGATTGCAGCAGAAGATTTAAATAGCAAATTGTAGGTAATAGTTATTAGTTATTAGGCTCTGAAACAAATCTATACAACTTACTTGTGAATGCAAGAAATTTCGAGTGCAATGGCAGTTAAATAATTAGCAAAGCTGAGAGGAGCAAAATAATGAACTTTGATAATCTTAAAAAATACGATCCCGAAATATACGACGTAATAGTAAAAGAAACAAATAGACAAAGAGATAAGATAGAGTTGATAGCCTCAGAAAATTTTGTATCTAAAGCTGTAATGGAAGCAATGGGAAGCCAGTTAACTAATAAATACGCAGAAGGGTATCCAGGAAAAAGATATTATGGTGGCTGTGAAGAAGTCGACGTAGCTGAAAATCTAGCCATTGATAGACTTAAAAAAATATTTGAAGCAGATCATGCAAATGTGCAACCACACTCAGGTGCAAATGCAAACTTAGGAGTATGTTTTGCTGTATTAAAACCGGGAGATACAGTCTTGGGAATGAATCTTTCGCACGGCGGACACTTAACGCATGGTAGCCATGTAAATATTTCAGGTGTTTACTATAATTTTGCTAGCTATGGAGTTGATGAAACAACTCAAATGATTGATTACAGCAAACTAAGAGAAATTGCAATTGAATCAAAACCTAAATTAATTGTCGCAGGCGCAAGTGCTTACTCAAGAGCAATTGATTTTAAGAAATTCAGAGAAATAGCTGATGAAGTAGATGCTTTATTGTTGGTCGATATGGCGCATATTGCTGGATTAGTTGCTGTTGGATTACATCAAAATCCATGTGAATATGCTGACTTTGTAACAACAACAACACATAAAACATTGAGAGGGCCAAGAGGTGGAGCTATACTTTGCAAAGAAAAACATGCTAAAATGATAGATAAAGCTATTTTTCCAGGAATCCAAGGTGGTCCATTAATGCACGTAATTGCAGCAAAAGCAGTTGCATTTAAAGAAGCACTTCAGCCAGAGTTCTATGATTATCAGAAACAAGTACTAAAGAATGCAAAAAAATTAGAAGAAGTTTTAACGCTTAATGGTTTCAATCTTGTGTCGGGTGGAACAGACAATCATTTGTTATTAATCGATTTAAGAAATAAAAACCTGACTGGAAAAAAAGTAGAAAAAGCATTAGATGAAATAGGAATTACTACTAATAAAAATACAATTCCGTTTGATCCAAAGAGCCCATTTGTAACAAGCGGAATAAGAATAGGGACACCAGCAGTAACTACAAGGGGAATGAAAGAAACAGAAATGGAAGAAATAGTAGAAATAATGGCACTAATTATTAATGATGCAGACAAAAAAGAGGAAGCAAAAAAGAGAGTGAAAGAACTTTGTGCTAAATTTAAGATTTATTAGGCTATTTTTCATATTATATTGATTTAATACAACAAAAAAAGACAAGTGAAACGTCCCATTGTCTTTTATTAACAGACTTATATAATTTGGTTTAGGGGATGAGAGAATGAGTAGAATTTTGAAAGTATTAATTCTGCTACTAGCTACTTCCAGATTAATAACAAAACCTGGTTTAAGCACAGTAACAGTAACAATTATTGTAGTAATAACAATTATCGTAATAAGTTATATATTGTGGTTTCAAAATAAATCAGATCACGAAGAGGGGAAGTAAGGAACGTGTAAGGGGTGGAGAGCTTTTATTATGCTAACCATTACAGTTTATTTGATAACTGACAATTTCTATGGAATGTTATGTTTTATGTTTTGAAAAGAAAGAAAGACCAGAGAGAATGCTCTAATCTTTCTTTCTTTTTTGCTTTTAATAATCTTTGTAATGCCTTACTATAGTAGGATTTCCTTTAAGAATCCACCCTTCTCCACTTTCATTTACAATATATTTATATTTTGTTTTACTTCGACATACACAAGATTATCAAGCGTGACTTCTTCGTGGAGCAATGTATACAAATCTTCTTGTGTCTCTAAGTAGACAGAACTATAATGGTCAGTGATTCCAAAAAGTAGTGATGCAGCTGTACCAGCAATGGAGAAAGATTTCGAAAGGAAAGAAACCAATGTACCTCCCCAAGAAACAAAGTCACGAGTCTTGGGAGTTTGGTAGCTGCTGATTGTTTGTCTTGCTTCAATTATTTGCAATGGATACATTACCCCTGTTATAGTTTTAATATCTCCTCTACTAGGCATTAAATCATCTCCTCATATTTTTTAGTTGTATGGCTATTTTGTTGGCCAACTTTTTCACCTTACATTCTATATAGATGGGTTCAGTTATAAAAAAACAACCGCTGAGCAAAAAAACTATGTTATTATATTTATGAAAGAAAGCGGTATCCTCTAAAAAGAAGGATATCGCTTTCTTAAGTATATACAGAAATACCATATTTTGAAAATGTGAAGAAGACATTTTTGATTTTAGCATAGAGTGAAGTGCCTGTTTTTTAATGGAGCTCATTTATATTAAGAATATATTAACTTTGAAAAAAAAGGTTGTATTTATTATTGCCAGAAGCATCTATGTATAATATAGTTCGCCATGAAGAATATTTTTACAAACAACTTGAATGTTTATACTAAACGGGGGGCAATTAGATGGATAAATCAAGAATGCTATTGTTAAATGAAATTGATATTGAAGAATGATGTGAAATCGCAGAAGATAGAGAAGATTATAATTTTAAAAATGAAGACGAATAGTGAAGGAGGGATGAAATGGAGTTATTTGTTGATATTGTAGGCAATATTGGATTCCCAATTGTAGTAGCAGCATTCTTGTTGATTAGGGTAGAAAGGAAACTAGAAGAAATAAATAAAAGATGGCTAGAAATGTTAAAAATACTAGCAACACAGAGATAAGTCAGGGGGAAAGATATTTATGGAGAGGGAAATTGAAGTAGTTGAATTGCATAAAAAGTCAATTCAGGGAGATAGACATGCAACCACAGCACTAATTAAATGATTACAACAAAGAGTAAAAAGAAATAGCTACATAAATGGAAAATTGAACGAAGACCGTTTTCAGGAATTCAATATTACTCTAGTGAGATGTACAAATAAAATTCGATTTAATAATGTAGAAATAGAAGAATTGACTGAATATGAGTAAGAGATTTTTAAGTATATGAAAATAATAGGTTGAAGCAAGGAACAACGAACGACTTGAGAATACTGTGCTAAGATTCTGAAACCGAATAAATATAACAAACAAAGTATTTTAGAAATTATTTATATAATCTAGAGTTGTACATTTGTGGAGTTTTTTCACTCTTTATATTTTTCCAACGATATCTTCTAAAAAAAGAATGATATCGTTTTCTTAATTGTGTTGTAGAAGTAATAGTATTCTGTTAGAATGGAGATGTCATAAATTTATTATTAAATCTATTCTATTTTAGGAGGTAATTAGTTTGGAAAATGTTAAAGTAATAATTTGGGGATTCGGTGCTATGGGTACCGGGATGGCTCATATGTTGTTAAAGAAAAAAGGTGTTGAAATTGTTGGAATATGTGACAGAAACGAAGCGCGTGTAGGAAAAGATATGTATGAAGTATTAGAAATGGAAAGAGGCGACAGAAAACCAATTATAATTACAAATGAAATAAAAGATATTGCAAAAGAAGGAATGGTAGATGTTGCATTAATTGCAACAGATTCATTTACAAGAAAGACTTTTGATAAGATAAAATATATTGTTAAGCAGAAGATAAATGTTGTATCAACAGCCGAAGAAATGGCTTATCCAAAAGCGCAAGAACCTGAAATGACCAAAGAAATGGACAAATTAGCGAAAGAAAATGGTGTAACAATTTTAGGAACAGGAATAAACCCTGGTTTTGTTCTTGACTTATTAATTCTTGCATTAACAGGAACTTGTGAAGATGTAGAGCATATCAAGGCTGCAAGAGTTAACGATTTATCGCCATTCGGTCATGCGGTTATGATAGAACAAGGTGTTGGACTTTCTAAACAAGAGTTTTACGATGGAGTTGAAAATGGTTCAGTAGCAGGACATGTAGGATTTCCTGAATCTATCAATATGGTTGCAGACGGTATTGGATGGAAAGTTGAAAAAATTGATGAAACTAGAGAAGCGATAATGAGCAATACGTATAGAGAAACAAAATATGTAACTGTTGAAGCTGGAAATGTTGCAGGATGCAAGCAATGTGGATATGGATATGTTGATGGAGAAATGAAAATAGAAATGGAACATCCACAACAAATCTTACCTGAAACTGAAGGAATAGATACAGGAGACTACATTTGGATTAAGGGAACTCCAGACATTAACATGCAGATTAAACCTGAAATACCTGGTGGGGTTGGAACTATAGCAATGTGCGTTAACATGATACCGCACGTAATAAATTCGTATGCAGGCTTAGTTACAATGCTAGATTTGCCAGTTCCAAGAGCCATTATGGGTGATATGAGAGATTTAATTAAGAATAGATAAAGCTTTTTGGATTGGGCTAGGGGACTATAACCGAGCAAAGTTCCGCACGCTTGGTTTTTCTCCTGATTTATGAAAAATGTCATTGAAAGCAGGTGTATTATGGTTGTTAAAAAAGGTTCGTGGGTACGAGTACATGACATAATCTTGACTGCTAAAGAGAGAGCTAGTAACCTTCCAGAAGATACTAAAAAAGTCCCTTTAGAAATGTGGACAAAAGGAGTTTTACAAAGTGATGCAAAACTTGGTGATAGAGTTAGAATAAAAACTATTACAGGTAGAGAAGTTGAAGCAGAGCTGATTGAAGTAGATCCATATTATGATCATAACTACGGAAAGCATGTCCCACAGCTATTAGATATTGGAGTACAATTAAGAAATCTTTTAGCAGGAGGTGACACCGATGAACTCTAGTTACGATAGAATGATGTCAAGACGTAGCGATATCATTAGAAAATCAGTTGGAATAGACTACAGTATCTTTGAATACGGTAAAATTTCTTTTGACTATGAAAAAATGATGAAAGAAACAGGGTATACACTTGAAGAAATGCAAGCTATTCAAGGAGAAACTGGAGTTGGGAACACTCCATTATTAGAGCTTAGAAATTTAACCAAATTAGCTAGAAAACTTGCGCCAGAAGGTAAGGGTGCACGTATTTTTATTAAGGATGAAGCTTCAAATCCGTCTGGTAGTTTTAAAGCAAGAAGAGCTGCAAATGCAGTATATCATGCAAAAAAACTAGGATATAAGGGAGTTATTGCAGCGACAAGTGGCAATTACGGAGCAGCAGTTGCAAGCCAAGCTGCAATGCTAGGACTAAAATGCATAATTGTTCAAGAGTGTTATGATAGCAAAGGAAAAGGCCAACCAGAAATAATTGAAAAAGCAAGAAAATGCGAGGCATATGGAGCAGAAGTTTTGCAACTGACGGTTGGACCTGAGCTGTTTTATATTTTCTTGAAATTGCTAGATGAAACAGACTATTTTAATGCATCACTCTATACGCCCTTTGGAATAGCAGGAGTAGAAACTTTAGGTTACGAACTTGCTATGCAGTTTAGAGAAAGAGAAGGGCGCGATCCTGATGTTGTTGTTTGCACTAATGCTGGTGGTGGAAACCTTACTGGGACTGCTAGAGGGCTTATTAAAGGGAATGCAACAAAAACTCAAATTGTCGGTGCAAGCGTAAATTTAAAAGGGCTGCATATGGCAAGCGATACAGACTTCAATAAAAAATCTTTTACAACAGGACATACAGGATTTGGAATCCCATTTGCAACATGGCCAGATCGTTCTGATGTGCCAAGGTCAGCAGCAAGACCACTTAGATATATCGATAGATACGTGTTAGTAAACCAAGGTGAAGTATTTTACATGACTGAAGCATTAGCACAAATTGAAGGATTAGAGCGTGGTCCCGCTGGTAACACTTCATTAGCTGCTGCGTTTAGTTTGGCGCAGGAAATGGATGAAAATGAAACTATTGTAGTACAAGAAACAGAATATACTGGTGCAGGAAAACATATTGGAGCACAACTTTCTTTTGCAATAGACAATGGGTGTAAAGTTTTTAGTGGAGACCCTAAAAATGAAGTTGCTGGTGAAAATATCATTTTACCTTCGCATCCAACACAAATCAAAGCAAGAGATATTGATATTGATAAGTTAAGAAAATCATACATTAAAAATTGTGTTGAAATGAATAATATTAGTGAGATAACCAAAGAAGATATTAGCTTTCTAATGGATGATTGTAGAGTAAGTGAAGAAAAGCTGTTTGATACCCTAAGAGAATTAAAAATTAAAACCATATAATATTTTGGAGGTGCAATTTGAAAAGAGAGAGCGATTTTACACAAAGAAGAGTGCATTTAAAAGACTTAACTGATGAACAGTTAGAGAGAAAATTTTGGGAGTTAGCAGGAAAAATAGTTGATCCTATGATTGACTTAGCAAAAAAAAATACGACACCCTCTATAGAGAGGTCAATTCTACTACGAATGGGGTTTTCTAGCATTGAGGCAAAGGCAATTGTTGAAGGAGTATTAGATAGGGGTTTAATTGCAAAAGGAGCAGGGCATGTTGTTTACAAATTAGCGAAGCATAAAGAAATGAATATAAGAGAAGTAGGGCTACAATTAATTGATAATCAGCTGTGGGATGAAGCTGTATCGTTGTTTGAAGGAGGTACTAAGTAATGGAATTGAAACCTAATGAAAAATTAGACATAAAAAATATACTTGAAGACTTAGAAAATTACAGGCCTAAAAGACGAGGGTGGACTTGGCGAACAAAAAAAGAAAACCTTGAAGTTGGACCATTCACGTATAAGGATTGTTCGCTTCCACTAGCGAAAAGCACTCCGCTTCCATCGGCAAAATATTTTAATGATATCGACCCGCAACCAGATTGTGTTATTACAACTGAAATAGCGTCAGGTAGATTTGAAGACGATATTAGAAGAATGAGAATGGCTGCATATCATGGAGCGGATCATATCATGGTAATTAGAACTGCTGGACAAAGCCATTTTGATGGTTTAATTGAAGGAACACCTCAAGGTATAGGAGGTATTCCGATAACTAGAAAACAAGTTAGAGCTCAAAGAAAAGCACTTGACTATATTGAAGAAGAAGTTGGAAGACCAATAAATTATCACTCATACATTAGTGGAGTTGCTGGTCCAGAAATAGCTGTTATGTTTGCAGAAGAAGGAGTCAACGGAGCACATCAGGATCCTCAATACAATGTACTGTATAGAAACATAAACACGGTACGTTCATTTGTAGATGCTGCCGAAGCAAAAAATGTTATGGTGTGGGCAGATATTGCACAAATTGATGGAGCACATAATGCAAACGCTACTGCCAGAGAAGCATGGAAAGTAATGCCTGAATTAATGGTACAGCATGCTATCAATTCAATTTTCTCAGTGAAAGTAGGGATGAAGAAAGAAAACATATGTCTCTCAACAGTACCTCCAACAGCGCCGCCAGCACCTTGTATGACACTTGATTTGCCTTACGCAGTGGCGCTTAGAGATTTCTTTAAAGAATATAAAATGAGAGCTCAAATGAATACTAAATACATGGATTCTTCAACAAGAGAAGCCACAGTAACACACACACTTAACTTACTTATATCGAAACTTACTAGTGTAGACATTCAATCTACTATTACCCCTGATGAGGGAAGAAACGTACCGTGGCATATATATAACATAGAAGCATGCGACACAGCAAAACAAGCTTTAGTAGGTATGGACGGATTACTTGATATGGTGCAGTTAAAAGATGATGGTATTTTAAGAGAAACAGCAAGAGAAATTAAAGAAAGAGCAGTGCTGTTTATGGAAGAAATACTCGAATCTGGCGGATATTTTCAAGCAGTAGAAGATGGTTTCTTTGTTGATTCTGGTAACTACCCAGAGAGAAATGGAGATGGAATCGCAAGAAAAATTCAAGGCGGAATCGGAAGCTCAACAGTGTTTGAGCGAGATGAAGATTATTTAGCGCCAGTTACTGCACATTTTGGATATAACAACGTTGCTCAATATGATCCTTCAGCGGTTGCTAACCCATCGAAATTAATAGATGGATGCACTTTAGAGAAACATGAAAAAATAATATATATTGATGAGTTAGACGAAACAGATAACGTAAATGTACGTCTTGAAGAAACAAAAGAAACTAGAGAAACTACAAATATTAAACCAGAAGTAGAATGGGCTGGCGACGGATACGTTATGATGAATATGTTTTTGCCTACGTCTAGGCGAGTTGCAGAATTTGCAGCAATTAAAATGGCTAAGCAAATGGGACTTGAAGACGTAGAAGTTATTCATAAAGAAGAAATGCATCC
>JAJOKQ010000120.1:0-8545 GCA_021129785.1 Clostridiales bacterium
AACAACACCCCCTTTGCTAAATATTATTGGCGCAAATCCGCTTGACATAGGATGGAGTGGTCAAATTGAAAGTCTAAAATTATGGATAGAGAAGAATGGCTTTAGAGTACAATCATGTTGGTCTCTAAACACAACGATTGAAGACATAAAAAAATCAGCAAAAGTTAGAGCGAATATGGTGGTGTCGTGGGCAGGGTTAGAAACAGCAAAATATTTTAAGAGCAAATTTGGAGTACCCTACGTGGTAGGCTTGCCCATAGGTGAAAGAGCAAGTGTGGAGCTTGCTAAAGAGCTTCATTTTACTTGTAATAGCAGAAATAGTAGCAACAAGAAAGAACTTAAGTTTAGTTCCATTTGTAAAGAGAGAGACGGCAAAGTACTTATTATAGGAGAACAAGTCACGAGCAACTCAGTTCGCAATTGTTTATACTGGGACTTTGGATATAGGCAAGTAGATGTAGTTTCTTTTTTCTCAATGGATAAAGACTTGAAGAGCGCGGGTGACAGACATGTTGAAAATGAAGACACTATGCGAAGTCTCATCAATGATGAGGGTTATGACGTAATAATTGGGGATTATTTGCTTAAGGAATTAATGGAAGAAGGAAATAAAAGCCTGTTTATTAAGATGCCGCATGTTGCAATTTCAAGCAGGTTATATTGGAATAAAAAGCTTGGATATATAGATGTGGAAGGGAATATTCTTTTCCAAGAATTACATGGAAAGTAATTGTTGATAAGCGCAGATTCTTTTCTGCTCCCCTTTAAGGCTCTGACGTTTTTGTCTAGATGAGAAAAGCAGAGGTCAGATAAAAGTAACAGTACGCGATTCTACGTTTGGAAGGGTTAGAGTTCTCTTGTAATATATTATTGGTCAATAACTTTGGGCTTAATAAAGGAGGAAAATTTTGTGAAAGATAAATTAAGGAAAAGTAGCGTAATTGCTTTGACAATCATTTTAGTACTAGCTTTGT
The DNA here is from genome assembly GCA_021129785.1 of Clostridiales bacterium. Lineage (GTDB taxonomy): Bacteria > Bacillota > Clostridia > Peptostreptococcales > NVVX01. The sequence goes on from JAJOKQ010000120.1 coordinate 975, forward strand.
TTACTGGTTGCACTCAGCAAAGACAGGGTGAGGAAGCTGCAGAGGAAGAAAAAGCACAGGTAGAAATAGCTGATGAAAAAAATGATGAGACAGAAACAACAGAGCAAAAGGAAAAAAGAATAATTATAGATCAAAATAATAGAGAGGTGGAAATACCGCACGAGATAAACAGAGTTGCTATGCTAGCTTTACCACTTACAAGCGTTTATTTTCTAATGACTGGGAATGTAGATAATATAGTTGGCATGCATCCTGGTGCTAAAGATGCGGCTGCAGAATCAATGTTAAGAGTGCTAGCACCAGAGGTTATGGACATAGAGTCAGATTTTATTAAAGGTAGAGATTTGAATATTGAAGAACTAATGAAGTTAGACCCTTGCATTGTTATTTTTTGGGGAGGGTTTACTGAACAACAGGAAATGCTAGAAAAAATTGGTATTCCAGCAATTGCTGTAAAGGCAACTGAATGCGGCAGTGCTCTAAATACACTACATGTTTGGCTAGATTTGCTAGGGCAAATTTTTGACATGGAAGATAGAGCTACAGAAATAATAGAGTATGGAGAGCAAGTAAGAGAGATGATAGCGATTAGGACACAAGAAATTTCAGAAGAAGAAATAACTAGAGGCTTAATACTGTTTAGACTTAGCGAGAAGGAAATAGTTTCGCCAGGACCATACGGCCAAAAATGGCTAGAGGAAACGGGAGCAGTCGATGTGACAGCGGGAATGGAAGGAATAGCAATTGGAATGCATGGGATGAACAATTTAGATATGGAACAAATATATGCGCTTAATCCTGAAGTGATTTTCTTAAGCAATTTTTGCGAGGCATCACCTGAGGACATCTTAAATAATACGATAGAAGGGCAGGACTGGAGCTTAATTCAAGCCGTTAAAGATGGGCGAGTGTATAGGATTCCAATTGGCATTTATATATGGTACCCACCTAGTGGAGATATTCCTCTTATGCTAAAGTGGATGGCGACGAAAAATTACCCAGAAATTTTTGCGGATATTAGCATCGAAAAAGAAATAAGTGAATTTTTTCAGAGGTTTTATGGTTACGAGTTGTCAGATGAGCATATTAGAAACATATTAGAAGGTACGCACGTTGACTTCTAGAGAGAACAGGTTGAAAGAGTTTTAGAATAGAGATATGCTTACGTCTGTGGTCTGAATTCATGGAAGTCTCTACCAGTAGGGCAACTAGAGTTATATATTTACTCACCAAGATTAACATGAGAAGGATATATTGGATGCAGACCACAGGCGTTTTTAAAGAGAGTACGTAAAGGAGTAGGTATTACAGTTAAACTGTTTTGTGTCTCTTGCTATAATTATATGAAACGAAAGGGTATGATTGCGTGGGTGTATGGAGAAAGAAAGGTAAAACAGCAGCTATTGAGAGAGTCGAGCCAAAGAACTTATGTGGAATCAAGAGGAAAGGCACCACCTATGCACTAGTACTGTTTCCAATTATAGCAGCATTTGCCGCTATATGCTTAGGACGATATGTTATATCCCCGAGTATAGTATTTAACATACTGTTTTCGCATATTATTCCAGTAGAAGTAGCATGGACGACGATAGAGGAATCGGTTATTATGCGAATAAGACTTCCTAGAATTATGCTTGCAGCGTTAGTAGGGGCAGGTTTGTCAATTTCTGGGGCTTCCTTTCAAGGGCTTTTGGGGAATCCGCTAGTAAGTCCACATATATTAGGAGTTTCTGCAGGGGCAGGGTTTGGTGCGGCTCTAGGGATACTTTTTTCTGGTGGCCCGCTTATTATACAAGTTTCTGCATTGATTTTTGGAGTCTTTGCAATTTTCATTACTTATTTGATTAGTCGAATTAGGAAGGCAACCCCAATATTTATGCTTGTGCTTTCAGGAGTAGTGGTTGGTGCGTTTTTTCAAGCTTTAATTTCACTTCTCAAATATGTTGCAGATCCAGAAGATACTTTGCCGTCAATTGTTTTTTGGTTAATGGGAAGCTTTACAGGGACTTCTCATAGGGACTTGATGATAGGTGCTCCGTTAATACTAATTGGGATTGTAGTTCTTCTATTGCTGAGATGGAGAATAAATATATTGTCTTTAGGAGCGGAAGAAGCTAAAGCACTTGGTATTAATGTGGAAAGAATAAAATGGGCAGTAATTTTGATGGCTACTCTCATAACGGCAGTTTCTGTTTCACTGAGTGGAATAGTAGGGTGGGTTGGGCTTATAATTCCTCATATAGGGCGAATGCTCGTGGGGAATAATCATAGGAAGCTTTTGCCAGCTTGTGTTTCAATAGGAGCGGGTTATATGCTTTTAATTGACACTATTGCAAGGACTGCAACAGCAGCCGAAATCCCATTATCAATACTAACCGCAGTCATAGGGGCACCCATTTTTGCACATTTGTTGCGAAGAACAGGTGGTAAGTGGGAATGAAAGCAGTTCATAGTAGATGAAAACAATATGAAAAGGAGAAGAAGAAAAAAATGAAAAACAGATTATGGAAAAACATTTCAATGCTTTTGGTTATTATTTTAATAGGAACAATGTTTGTCGGTTGTCAAGAAACAGCAAAAGATGAGGAACAAGCAGTAGATAAAACTCAAGAAGCAGTTCAAGAAAAACCGCAAGAAGAAAAAGAAGAGGTCAAAACTACAAGAACAATAACAGACCAACGTGGATTGGAAATTGAAGTACCTTTAGAGATCGAGCGCTTAGTTTTACTTCCTATGCCATTGCCATCTATTGTATATTCTATAGTTGGAAACGGTGAGAGTGTCATAGGGATGCATCCAACATCTATGATTGCTGTTGAAAGAAGTATCCTTGCAGAAATGGCACCAGAAATGCTAAAGGCAGATACAGGCTTTGCAGCAAAAGGAAAAGGCTTTGATGTTAACATTGAAGAGCTTTTAAAATTGAACCCTCAAGTAGTAGTTCAATGGGGTCATGTTCCGGAGGTAATCGAGAAAATGGAAGCTGCGGGGCTTACTGTTCTTGTAATAGAAGTGCGTACAGGCGACTCCCAAGAAAACTTTGAAGAATGGATTAGAATTATTGGTGAATTGTTTGGGAAAGAAGAGAGAGCAATAGAACTGAGTAGATTACAGAGAGATATTATAGAAGGCGTTAAGGAAAGCGTAGCGAAATTTGAAGAAGCAGATAGACCTGAAGTGTTCTTTTTCTTTAACGAGGAGTTAAGAACCACAGGAGGAAACACGCATCACAATTTTTGGTTAGAAACGAGTGGCGGAGTTAATGTGGCAAGAGATTTAGAGGGTTGGAAGAATGTAGACATGGAGCAAATATTAAAATGGAACCCAGAAATCATATTTGTGAGTAATTTTACAGACATAATGCCACAAGATATCTTGGAAAATAGAATTGAAGGTCAGGATTGGAGTCAAGTAGAAGCAGTTAAAAGTGGGAGAGTTTATAAAATTCCTGAAGGCGTGTATAGATGGGAGCCACCAAATGCAGAGAGAGCACTTCTCCTTCAATGGGCTGCACAAAAATATTTTCCACAGGAATTTGCAGCGCTTAACATGATAGAAATAGTTACAGATTTTTATAAAAAATTCTTTGAGCGGAACATAAGCGAAGAAGAAGCTAAAAAAATATTGCATTTTGAGCACAACTATAGATGAAAAATGGCTACTATTCAGAGGTAAATATGAGTTGAATAGCTAGAGCTAACGTCCCCTCAACATGTCACCCTGAGCGAACACAGTGAGTCGAATGGGTCTGAAAATAGATAATCAAGCCAAAAAGAAATATTAGATTGGTTTGGCAAAAGGGTAGACCCGTTCGACTCGCAAAAGCTCGCTCAGGGTGACATTAGGGATGTGAAATCTTTACCTCTGTACAGTAACGAAAAATGTAATTAATTAAATCAATTCACTTACAAAGTTTAACCCTTAAAAACTAGATTGAGAGGAGAAAAATAAAATGAAAAATGTTAAAACTAATGCTAGCTATAATGCTTGTCCTTGTTCTTTTAGTAGGTTGTGGGCAAACAGTAGAAGTGGAACCAGAGGTTGAGGAGACGCCAGTTGAAAAACCCGAAGAAAAAGTTGAGGAAGAAAAAGAGGAAGAAAAACCAGTTGAGCCTTTAACAATTAATTTAGTTGCACCAATGGGGGCACCGACTGTGAGCTTAGTAAAGATGTTTAAAGAAAACCCATCATTAGGAGAGGGAGTGGAAGTCAAATACGAGAGCGTGAAATCTCCTGCCTTGATGGCGCCAAGACTTATATCAGGTGAAGCAGATATAGCGATTGTTCCGTCGAACCTCGCGATTAAATTGTATAATAAAGGAATAGGTATTCAATTAGCAGGAACCACTGTGTGGGGGATACTTTATATTGCAACTACAGACGAAGAAATAGAAGGTTGGGACGATTTAAGAGGCAAAGAAATAAATATGATAGGAAGAGGATTAACTCCTGACGTTGTTGTGAGATATTTACTTGAGGCGAACGGGCTAGTGCCAGATGTAGATGTAACATTCAATTATGTCGGTGGTGCTGCTGATTTAGCGCCGATGTTCATAGCGGGTAAAAGTACTCTATCGATTATGCCAGAGCCTATGTTAACGAAAGTTCTTACAAAGAGGGATGATGCGAGGATAGTTCTTGACCTGCAAAAAGAATGGGCTAAAGCAACTGAGGGCGACACAAGTTATCCTCAAGCTGTTATTGTTATATCTAATGAATTGATAGAAAATCGACCTGAGGTAGTAGCAGAGTTCTTGAAAAGAGCTAGAGAAAGCGTTGAGTGGGTAAATGCAAATCCAGCAAAAGCTGGAGAATATGTTGAGGCTCTCGGGCTTGGACTCAAAGCAAAAATAGTTGAGAAGTCAATTCCTAGGAGTAATCTAATGTTTAGGGATGCTAGCGAATCAGAGGAAGCGATAATGAAGTACTTTGGCATTTTGCACGGATTTTCGCCTGAATTAGTAGGAGGTAAATTACCAGATGAAGGATTCTTCCTCGACAAGTAACTATATTAAGGGAAAAAAGTATACAATAATATCTGTAACTAGCTTAATTATCTTGTGGCAGTTGTTAGCTATGTGGATTAACAGTCCAATTTTAGTGCCGCTGCCACGAGAAACGGCTGTTGTTTTTTACAATATTGTTAGCAGTCCGTTTTTTTTCGAAACAGTATTTACCACTTTTATGAGGATGGCGATTGGCTTTGCAATTACATTTAGTTCGGCTGTTGTACTAGGGATGTTAGCGGGATTTATTAGCCCTATATACTATTTACTTAAGCCAATTGTGACTTTATTTAAAGCAGTGCCTACAATGGGAATAATCCTTCTTGCCATTATATGGTTAGATTCCAATGTAGCTCCAATACTAGTATCGTTTATGATTCTATTTCCATTGCTTTTTCAAAATGTAGCACATGGAATACAAAATATTGACCCCAAACTGATTGAGATGGCAAGCGTTTACAAGATTAGTCGCATTAACAAAATCAAGAATATATACCTGCCGTCTATACAATCGCATTTGGCGGCAGGAATTTCAACAGCGATAGGGCTAAATGTTAGGATAGTAATTGCAGCTGAAGTGTTGTCTCAGCCTAATGTTTCTATAGGGACTGCATTTCAAATAGCGAGGGCGAATCTTAATACAGCAGGCGTATTTGCGTGGTCAATAATTGCTATTATGCTTGTAGGATTATTCGAGTTGATTGTTAGATTATTAAGAAAAAGCACGAAAGCACTTGATTAGTTTTGAAAGACAGATGGAGATATATTGTTGAAGCGAGGTAGAAGAGAGTTATGATGGTAAAATTACAGGATATTTGTAAGAGTTTTGGGGAAATTGATATCTTGCATAGAATTTCGCTTGACATTGATAAAGAAGAAATAGTTTGCATTTTAGGACCATCAGGTTGTGGGAAGTCAACTTTGCTCAATACTATTGCGGGGCTAATCAATCCTGATCAAGGCGATATTCAAACTAACATAGAGAAGATAGGGTATGTTTTTCAAGAAGATCGCCTATTATCTTGGAAAACAGTATATGAAAACATAAGGTTAGTTGACCATAGCAAATCTGCGGAAGTGCTAAATAAATTGATAGAAGAGATTGGTTTAAAAGGGTTCGAAAATTATTTTCCAAATGAGTTAAGTGGAGGAATGAGGCAACGTTGTTCAGTCGCTAGAGCTTTTAACTATCAGGCGGAACTACTACTAATGGACGAACCTTTTAAATCGTTAGATTATTTTCTTAGAATAAAAATGTTAAAACAGTTAATTAATGTTTGGGAAAATGAAAAAAGTTCAATTTGTTTCGTAACACATGAAATTGACGAAGCATTATTGCTTGGCGATAGGGTTATTGTTTTGTCAAACAGACCAGCCGAAATTGTAGGTAGCTTTAAAATAGAAACAAGACAAAAAGATAGAAAGCTAAACAGTGAGACATTGGTTGAAATTAGAAGTCAAATTATAGACCTACTATTTGAGTCGGGGAATAGCATTTAGATTGTTATCTCAAACTCATTCGACTTGCATAAAGGCTAAGGAAAAGTAAGTAAGTGTTAACGGAGTCAGGGGCGGAATTTAGGTTTGCATTTTGATTTTTGCAGAGTTCAAAAATGGTATCGATATTGATTTTCATTTACACAGAGTTTTTTTCTGTTATAATCTTTCTTAGAAGTTACAACTATCGTGGAAAAAAATTTTGTTTTGAGATGAAAAAATGGCAAGAATGAGGGGGAGTTTACATGCTTGAAGCGAAAAATATCAATTTTAACTATGGGAATAAAAGCATTTTGAAAAATATAGATTTTTGTGTAAAGAAAGGAGAAATAACTGCTTTAATTGGACCAAATGGATCTGGTAAATCAACATTGCTAAGATGCCTGATGGGTTTGATGCCAGTTAAAACTGGGGAGATAAAAATAAAAAACAAAGAAATAAAGAAGAGCTCATCAAGATGGTTAGCAAAGCAGGTTGGACTTCTATCGCAAGGACATGAGCATGTTAGCCATACAACGGTGTGGGAACTTGTCGCAAAGGGGAGAAGTCCTTATCAAAGATTTGGGTGGTCGCTTTCTCAAATAGATAAAGAAAAAATAAGATGGGCTATTGAGTATATGGACTTAGTTTCTTTTCAGCATAGGAATCTGGATTGCTTGTCTGGAGGAGAGAGACAAAGAGCTTGGATTGCTATGGTGTTAGCGCAAGATACTGAACTAATCATGTTAGACGAGCCAGCTACTTACTTAGACCTTAAGTATCAATGGGGATTGCTAAAAACAATTCGCGAAATTAAAACGAAATTGAATAAGACATTTATTGTTGTATTACATGATATTAATCATGCAATGGCAATAGCAGATAATTTTATAGTTTTGAAAGAAGGGGAAGTTGTTGCTTCTGGAAGTGGGCAGGAAGTGATAACAGAGAGTTTGCTTAAGGATGTATATGATGTTTCTGCGAGTGTATGCACGTTCAATCATTGTTTAAAGCCCATAGTTTTATCAAAAGAATTTGTTGTGTAAAATTAGAAAAAGGAGGATTTGACGATGAAAAGAAAAGGCAAAT
>JAJOKQ010000120.1:8555-24088 GCA_021129785.1 Clostridiales bacterium
TTTGTTGTGTAAAATTAGAAAAAGGAGGATTTGACGATGAAAAGAAAAGGCAAATAGTTTTATCAAAAGAATTTGTTGTGTAAAATTAGAAAAAGGAGGATTTGACGATGAAAAGAAAAGGCAAATTATTTTTAGTAGTATGCTTAGTTTTAATAAGTAGCCTTGTACTAATGGGGTGCGCAGAAGAAGTGATAGAAGAAAGTGTAGTTCCTCAAGAGCCTGAGGAAACAGTGGTAGAAGAAGAGCAAGAAGAGGAGGAAAAGAAGGAAGCAGCTGCAGACGTAAGAGTTATTGTGGATGATCTTGGCAGAGAAGTGGAAGTTCCTATAAATCCAGAAAGAGTTATTGGTCTTTCACGTCAATATATGGAATTTTTGTTTGCACTAGGAGTAACACCAGCGGCGACAGTGGATGGTTTTAGAATGATGCCTGAGGGCTTAGAATTGCCAAATGTAGGTAAACAAGGTTCGCCAAACATTGAAATTCTTAATGAAATTGCTCCAGATCTTATTTTTGCCAATGTCAGACATCATACGCAAATGATTGACAGTCTAGAACTTTCTGGAGCTGTTGTTGTATTTATAGACCCAGCACTTGTAAGGGAGAACTCTATAATAGACAGACTTAGGTTTATAGGGCATGTTTTAGGATTAGATGAAGAAGCTGAAAAGCATGTTAAACATATTAATGAAGTAGCTGCAAATTTACAGGAAAAAATTGCTGGAAGCAATGTTGAAACAGGGATACTGCTAATGGGTGGAACTGGGAATGTTAAAGCTGCTCAACCAACAGGTTTCTTTGGAACTATTCTTTCAAGTCTTGGGATAGAGAATGTTGTTCCTTTAGGTTTACCAGGAAGTGAAGTGACTACGTTCATATCTTTCGATATCGAAACTATTATTGGAGCTGACCCTGACATCATATTAGTTAGAACGACAAGAGAGCAGAGAAAGAATAAAGTTGAAAGTGAAGCAATTATAGCAAGTTTTAAAGCTGATCCAGCTTGGCAAAATTTACAAGCAGTGAAAAATAACAGGATAATTATTTTACCTGGAAACATGGCTCCAGGGAATATGAAATACGAAAAGGCCCTTGAAGTTGTTGCAAGGTTGATACATCCTGATGGATTTAAATAAGAAAAATATGCAACTAGTGAAAGAAAAAACCATTGAGTGTATTGAAATAAAAAAGGCAAATCAGAAGAAAATAGTTTATATTTTTGGATTTGCCTTCCTTCTTATAATTATTGCTATATATAGTGTTTCTTTGGGGACTATCTCGTTTACGAATAGTGAAATTTTTGAGGGATTAACAGAGCAGAGTGAAAACGACTTAGCTAACATAATCATATTTAATGTAAGACTACCGCGTGTTTTGCTTGGACTTTTGGTTGGAATGAATTTAGCCGTTGCGGGTGGGCTATTACAAGGGCTTTTAAGAAACCCATTGGCGTCACTTCAAGTTATCGGAGTAAATGCTGGAGCGGGACTGGCAGCGGTAATTATTATGGTTTTATTGCCAGAGTATTTCTTGTTTATTCCTCCTGCTGCATTTTTAGGAGCGGTAGCGGTTACCTTTCTAGTATACATGCTCTCTGCTAAAGAGGGGAAAGGCTCAACAGTCAGTATTATTTTAGCAGGAATAGCTATTTCTGCTCTATTAAGATCTATAACGTCGGGTTTAATGTTTCTCTTTAGCGACAGACTTGAAGTGACGTTTGCATGGCTGTTAGGTGGACTTATAGGTAGAGGTTGGAATCATTTTCATTTGTTGGTTCCCTACAGTTTTATTGGATTAATAGGGGCGTTAATTTTGAGCCCAAAAATTAATTTATTACTACTTGGGGAAGATACGAGCAAAAGTCTGGGTGTTCCTGTAAAGTTGTACCGTGCCTTGATTATTATAACTGCTTCAATATTAGCTGCTAGCGCTGTTTCTGTCGCAGGCACTATAGGCTTTGTTAGTTTAGTTGCTCCACATATAGCAAGGCTTATGGTAGGAAATGACTATAGATATTTGACAATCCTATCAGCAATAATGGGGTCCCTAATATTGGTAGTTTCTGACAACATAGCAAGGCTTGCGTTGCAACCGTTGGAATTACCTGTTGGAATAATTACTGCGATGTTAGGTTCGCCTTTCTTTTTGTGGTTATTATATAAAAAACGCAAGCAAATAGGGCTCTGATAAATACTAATAAGTTGTAAAAAGGCTATAAAGCGTATATTAAAGAGGTTAAATTGAATAGGAGGAAAAATGATGAGCAAAATTAGTCTTAATATGACAATCAAGCAGATAATAACTAATTACCCAGAAACTGTAGAGGTCTTTATAAACAGTGGGTTCACACAGTTTGGAGATGAAAAGATAGTAAAACAATTTGGCTCTTTTTTACAATTGGGGACTGCTTTAAAAACAAAGAAAATGGATTCAATCCATTTTCTAAAATTATTAAGCGAAAGTATTGAGGGGGGAGAAAGTTTTAGGAAAGACTCAGTAGAAATTGACGATTATTATGAAGATTCAAATTCATTGCATTTTCTAGCAATGCTTCCATGCCCAGTTAAAGTGCCTCTAGATGAACAGTTTTCAATTTTTATGAAGACTTTTAAAGAAAATAATAAAGACTCGTTAACTCATTGCATAGTCAGCAACGCTAATAATCATTTGTCTTTTTTTGACTATGTTCGCTGTTATGAACATATTGACGAATTGCCAGATGTTGTTGTATCAGCTGGGATTAATGGGTTTTATAGTAAAAAATTTATGCAAGAATTCAAATATAAAGGATTGTTTGCCAATACTGATAATTACTCTGAAAAAGCCGATGCAAATAGGTTTGGATTACAGGATCCTGATAATCAGTATAAAATAATTGCATTTAATCCTGCAGTAATGGTCGTTGATCTTGAACTGCTAGGGGATACCAAAACACCACAAAGATGGGAAGACATATTAGAGCCAGACTTCAGTGATAGCGTAGCAGTTAGTGGAAACGATACTACTTATTATTGTGAAGGAATGTTGCTTAAATTTTATGAATCATGTGGAATTGAAGGGGTAAGAAAGTTGGGACGCTCAATTAAAGCAGCTATGCATCCTGCGGAAATGGTTAAATTGATGGGTAGTAAAAAAGCAAATGCACCAGCTGTGAGTATTATGCCATACTTTTTTGCGAAAATGATTAAGAAAAAAGATTCAATTGTTGTAGTTTGGCCTGAAGATGGAGCAATTGTAAACCCAATAACTATGTTAGTAAAAAAAAGAAAAACAAGCGAAGTTAATCCAGTCGCTTCATTTATGAGTAGCGAGGTGGTCGGCAAAATATTTGCTGGTGCATATCTCCCTTCTACACACCCAAGCGTTGAAAACAAAACACCAAGCGGAGCAAAGTTTAATTGGCTTGGTTGGGACTTTATTAGAGAGAATGATTTAGAGGTATTGGTTGAAGAGTTAAATATTGTCGCAAGAGAAACGAAGAGCTTTAAGAGGAGGGACTTTGTTAAATGATGCTAATTACAGTGTCTGGGCCGCCTGCATCTGGCAAAACGGCCGTAATACTGAAAGTAATTGAGACACTGCAAACAAAAAAAATAAATACAGGGGTTGTAAAATTAGATTGTTTGTCTACGCATGACGATATTTTGTATAGAAAAAAAGGTATTGAGGTAAAGGTTGGTCTCGCTGGTAATCTATGTCCTGACCATTATTTTGTGGTTAACATAGAAGATTGCTTGCAATGGGGAAAAAGAAAAAACCTTGATATTTTGATTAGCGAAAGTGCAGGGTTATGCAATAGATGTTCTCCATACATAAAAGGAGTTTTTTCTGTATGCGTAATAGATAACTTAATGGGAGTAAATGCCCCAAAAAAAATAGGACCAATGTTGAAATTAGCGGACGTAGTAGTTATTACAAAAGGTGATATTGTTTCACAGGCTGAGCGCGAAGTTTTTGCGTTTAGAGTAAGGCAAGCAAATCCAAAAGGGATAATAATTAATGTAAATGGAATTACTGGACAAGGTGCACATGAATTATGTTCTCTATTTCTTGAGAATGGGCTTGGCGAAAATGTAGAAAGTCTAACTGGCAGAAAATTACGTTTTTCTATGCCCGCGGCCCTTTGTTCATATTGCTTAGGAGAAACTAAAATTGGGGAAGATTTTCAGATGGGCAATGTGAGAAAAATGACTTTTGAGTAGGCTTCTAGTCATTTTTAGCCCATTCGACTAAGGACATTAGAATTTTTGACATTATGGAGGCTTATTGAAGGAGGAGAAAATGAAGGGGCAGCGCAAAATTGAAAGATTAACAATCAAACAATTATTTAGAGAGTATCCTTACGTAGGTGATTTTTTCACTTCTATAGGGCTTATTGTTGACGACTACTGGAGAATACTCCAAGATTATTTTGATAATTTAACGGATGACAATCTACAAGATATAGGAATAAATAGAGGTGATTTACTACCGCAACTTAATTTATTTATCGATCACATGGAACAAATTAGGAATGGGTCAGATTTTGAAGTTGAATCAATTACTATTTTGGGTGGATATAATAAATTAGGTGAAAAAGAAGATGTAAATATAACTATAAAAAGAGGAGAGATAGTAAGTATTGTAGGACCTACTGGCTCTGGTAAAAGCCGATTACTAGCGGATATTGAGTGGATGGCGCAAAATGACACTCCTACAAGGAGGCAGATATTTTTAAATGAGAAAGTGCCAGATAAGAGCAAACGATTTTCAGTAGAATATAAACTTGTTGCCCAGCTTTCACAGAATATGAACTTTATTATGGATTTGACTGTTGCAGAATTTGTTAGAATGCATGCTGAAAGCAGATTGGTAGAAAATGTAGATAAACTAGTTAAGGAAATAATAGAACAAGGGAATAGTTTAGCGGGCGAGGGGTTTACATATGACACTCCAGTTACTTCTCTTAGTGGTGGACAGTCTCGCGCTTTGATGGTTGCAGATACTGCTTTTTTAAGTAATTCCCCAATAATACTAATTGACGAACTTGAAAATGCGGGAATTGATAAAAAAAGGGCGTTAGATTTGTTGGTAAAGAAAGAAAAAATTGTTTTGGTGGCTACACATGATCCTATACTAGCGCTAATGGGGCACAGGAGGTTAGTCATAAAAGATGGGGGTATTAGCAGGGTAGTTAACACAACTGCGAAAGAAAAGAAAAACCTAGTCTTACTTAGGAAATGGGATGCGGAGTTATTGAAGATAAGAGAGTCCTTGCGAAAAGGAGGAATAATTGAAGAAGTTTTTTGGGAATATAACAAGTAGAAATTTGTCATCATTTAGGTGCCTAAGACCAAAGTATCAAGGGGTCGGGCTTCACTGCGTTGATAGCAATTGACCGTAACTAGTACTGTTGTCAAGAGATTCTATGGTGCTACCACTGCGATTTTTGTAATTTAACCTCTTTACCTATAACAGTTATAAGTCCTTCATCAGATAACTTGTCAAATGCCCTATAAAGAGAGGATCTGCTTACTCCCAAGTATTCAGCTAGCTCTACTTTTGAGTATGGCAATATAAACGATGTCGAGGAAACTCTTTGGGCTTGTTGTTCTAAGTAGAGCATTAGTTTTTTTTCAACTAAACTAGTTGTAAATAGAGAAATGCGCTCAAAGAGAAAGTTCACTCTACTACTCCAAAAAGTCAAGTAATTTTTAAGAATACTTTGGTGATTTTGAATCAGAATTAGTAGACTTTCCTCTGGCAATAGCAATGCTTTAGACGTTTTTTCGAAAACAATCATTGTTGGGAATAAAGGTGCTTCAGAACAAATTGCAAGTATTCCGTAAACATCTCCAGCTTTTAATCGCCGCATAAAAATTCTAGAGCCATCTTCGTGGTTCTTTTCAATTCTTGCCAATCCGGACAGAAGAATTACCACTTTATTTTTGTAGTTGGTCTCACTATATCCTGTATCACCACGTCTATAGCTATGAGTTTCGAATGCGATTTTACTTAAGACGCATTCGATTTCTTTTGCCAATAAACCTTTAAATAGCAAGTTTTTTTCAAGAAGTTTATACATTTCTTTACCACCTGTCCTATTTGGTACAGATATCTTATGAAAATTATACTATAATTCAATTAAGATGTCAATGATAATGATAATTGCTATACTTTAATGAGGAGTGATGTTTATGAGAATAACTGTTATTGGTGGGGCAGCTTCGACTGGGAAAACTAGCATTATGATGCATACCTTACAGCATATAATCGCAAAGGGGATTCGCCCAGCAGTTGTTAAAATAGATTGTTTAGATGCAGGACAAGACAAAGTTTATGCATCGCTTGGCATTCCGTTTGCTATTGGACTTTCAAAAGATTTATGTCCTGACCATTTTTTAGCAACAAACTTTATTGCAATGTTCAAATGGGCAAAATTACAAAAAGCAGATTTACTGATTATAGAAACGGCTGGTCTTTGTAACCGTTGTGCTCCATTTATAGATTTGGCCTTTAGCATTTGCTCAATCGACTACACTACAAGCATCAAAGCCCCAGCTAAATTTGGGCCTATTGTTAAAACAGCAGATTTGCTTTTATTGAGCAAGGGAGACCTTGTTTCGCAATCAGAGAGAGAAGTATTTAATTACAGACTAAAAGAACTTAATCCTTGTGCGGTTCTTCAAGAAGCAAATGGTCTAAGTGGACGTGGGAGTAAAAAGCTAGCTGATTATATCATGCAACGCAAGGATATTGATTCTTTAGAAGAAGCAGCGCTTAAATACTCAATGCCGAGTGCAACATGTTCTTATTGCGTAGGGGAGAGAAGAATTGCAGAATGTTACCATCATGGGATTGTCAACACTATGACTTTTGAGGAGGGAGATTATGTTTAATACGATAACTATTTACCCAGGTTACAATAAAGCAAATCAGCGTGAGAACTACGAATGCTTGACTCTTAAGAAAGGGAGTGTATATAGCATTGTAGGTCCTACAGGTTCTGGAAAAAGTCAGTTTTTTGAGGATATAGAATTGCTTACTGATACGGACGGAGTTACGAAGCGTATTATAAAGAGTAATGAGGGTATTCCAAAAGTAGTTCACTTGTCGCAAAAGATGAACTTTATGGTAGAAATGTCAGTTCAAGAGTTTATAACTGTACATGCCAGTTGTCTGAAAATTGATGATTCTAAGAGTCACTGTGAGCAAGTTCTTAAGTTAGCCAATAATACGTCTGGAGAGCCGATTTTGCCATCTGATTATCTTACTAAACTAAGTGGGGGACAATCTCGCTCTTTGATGATTGCTAATATTGCTATGAATCCTACATCTGATATTGTTCTTTTGGACGAGATTGAAAACGCAGGAATTGATCGTTTAAAGGTCTTAGAGATCCTATTAGATGCAAATAAAATGGTGTTAATTATCACACACGATCCGCTTTTGGCTTTGCTTTCAGACTATAGAATTGTTTTTAAAAACGGTGGAATTACACACTTTCTAAAACAAACCCTTGAGGAGAAGCAGTTGAACAAACAGTTATTACAAGTTGATAAAAAACTAAATAGTATTCGCCACAGTTTGAGAAATGGATTAGAAATTAAAGGAGGTCAGTTTAATGAACAGAAAGCTGTTATGGAATAATATTTGCCTGCTAAGTCGCTTTGAAGAGGAATATATTAACACGCTTGGGATACAAGAACTCGACGTTGATTATTTTGGAATGGGTAGAGAAACTGGGTTGGTAGATTATTTTAAAAATGAAGCAAACCCTTGGGACATTGTTGTTTCTACGAATACGGATGTTTTCCAGGACAAATCACTACTGCATATTCGCAAAGAGACACTTCTCTCTTTAGTAGATGAAGATTTTTTGCCGAAATTAAATCATCCTAACTTGTATAGTGAGCCAAAGTTTTTACCTTTCATTGTTATCCCTCTCGTAATAGTAATAAATACAGGGAAAACGCATCTTCGACCTAAGAGTCTTGAAGAGCTGTGCTCTAAAGAATATTGTGGGCAGGTAACATTTGGAGGTATTCATAACTCGGCAGGAAGATCTCTTATAAAAATTATTTGGTCTCTTTACGGGAAGTCCTCAGCTAAAGCACTTCTTGACAATAGTGTTGTTGGGTCAATGCCAGCAGCCTCCTTTAAAAAAGTTATGGATGGTGAAGTGCCAATTGCAGTTGTTCCCACCATTTTTGCAGCAAGAAGTGGACTTAATGATGTAATAACTGTTAATCCTATAGAAGGCGCTGTCGCTATTCCTTCATTTATTGCTATAAATAAAGAATGTCCTAAAGAAGAATATGCTATTTTTTTCGAAAAGATAGCGAAGAACAAAGAATTTCATAAAATTTTATGGGAACGCGGCAAAATAATTTCACCATATATAGAAGAAAGCCATATTCAACTTTGTTATCCAGAAAAAAGCTTTTTAGACTCTTTAGATGATTGTGAGTTTTATGAGTTTCTAAAGAAGAGGGACTCAACAACATTCTAAAAAACCAATTAAAGCTATAAAAAAGTGTAAAGAGTGTAGATTTTAAAGTGCGCCTTATTGTAAAATAAAGTCAGGATATTAACAACAGTAGGGACATGGGTCAATTTAAAAGAAAAATATTTTTACGACAATAACATCCAGGTTAGTTACAAAAAACTAGATCTTGCACTAGACATATAACAAAAATACACATATAATGGTAGTTAATTGAATATAATCTTCGCTATTAATAATTGGTATATTACTCTTGATAGCGAGGAAGCGTTAAAGGTGCCTATAATTGGTGAAAAGGGAAAGAGGTTTAAGTCCTCTACAGCCCCCGCTACTGTAAGCAAGAATGAAATCCTTAAAACCTATAGTAAATTGGAAAAGAGGAGAGTATATGATTGCGAGTCAGGAGACCTGCGTTTAATTCTAAAAGATCAGCTTCGGTGGGAAGCATGTGATTAAGTAAGAATAGGTAACATGAGACCTCTTCTTAATAAAATCCAAAGCTGATACGAAAGTATGAGTTTTTTTGTTTGCTATTTATTGTAGCGCTATAGAAACAGGATAAATCTTACTATTTAAAGAAGAGGAGCAAAAAAGCATGGATAATAAAGCTTTAAATGCGGAAAACAAGATCAATAGCGGACAAGAAAGAGTAAAATGGACTACACGCGATTTAATTGTACTAGCATCTATTTCTGCTGTCTTCGCAATAGTTTTAAGTGGGCTTTCATATTTTTTTGTGATGTTTATAATACCTCTAGGACCAGTGGTGAGGAGTATAGGCTCATGCTTATGGTTTATGCCAGCTACCTTTATTGCATATATTTTTAGAAGGCCTGGGGCAGTATTACTTAGCCAACTTATAGTTAGAACAATATCTGTTCCTATCTCAGCATATGCTTGGCTGGAGATTCCAGGTGGATTTGTAGTGGGTGGAGGAGTGGAATTAATTCTTTTTCTAACTAGATATAGCAAATTTAATCTTCCTGTCCTAATGCTTTCAGGCGCGATGGCTGGAGTGTTTCGAATAATAGCTAGGTGGATTCCATTGGGGATAAATTATCTAACGATAGAAATGCAGATTGCATTTATAGTGGTTTCATTAACTAGTGGAGCATTGTCTGGCTGGATGGGGATAGCATTAGCTGAAGCAGTTGCTAAATCAGGAGTGCTAAGCAATTATGCCGTTGGGCAAAGGTTTCAAGAAGAAATATAGGAAGAAAGCAGGTTGGTCAAGTGGGTATGAATATTGAAATAGGGTTTTATAATATGTGGCTAATTTTTGTAGCTAGTAAAATTTTTATAGTTTTGCTAATGTCAGCAGGGAGCAAGTTACGTGGGGCAAAGATAGTAAATACAGAAGACCATAAAAATATAGTGGTTCGTAGAGTTAGTTTTCTACCACTTGTAGCTTTTTTAGGGATTTCTATTTTTACACCGATTACAACTGGCGCGCTTTTTTGGATAGGCTGTATTTTGCTTTTTGTTGTTGGGACTATCTATGTGCTAACGATTATAGCCTTTGTTAGAAGTCCAGAAGGATTGACTACAATAGGTATTTACCGAGTTTCACGAAACCCAATGTATGTTGCAATGTTTTTATCGTTCATTGCTTTTACTTTTATGATATGGCAGGCGGAGGTGATAGCAGGAATCTTGGCTTTATTTATAACAATAACAAGCGTGTTTGTTATTAAATGGATGGTATATGAAGAAGAGCACTTCCTCGCTGAGAAATACGGCGATGCTTATAGTGAGTATGTAAACAAAACAGCAAGATACATATAAATAGGTGGGTGATAAATTATATTAGTGCTGGCAGGTAGATTAATGTAATTGTAAGAAAGCTATAATTAAACTAGATTAGGGTGAAATAATTGGAAAACATTAAAATTGCATTAGTACAGATGATTTCTAAGATAGGTGAATTTGAACACAATATGAAGAAGACAGCTGAGTTTACCAAAGAAGCTACGAATAATGGAGCAAAAATAATTTGCTTTCCAGAACTCTCAATGTCTGGGTATAGTCTTAACGATAGCAGTGGGATTTTGATGCAGGATACATCTTCTATTATAAAAGCAATAAGTGGGATGTCAGCTAGTAATGGAATTGTGATTTTAGTGGGGATTTGTGAACAGAGCTTTATTAATGAAAAAAGATATATAGCACATATTGTGTGCTATCCAGATAGAAGAGTTGATAGAGATAGAAAAACACATATTGGGGAAAGTGAGAGAGAAATATTTTCGGAAGGTAATTAAGTGGATTATATTTTGAAAACCCGAATCAAGTATTATGATATAAAATCAACTTTAAATGAGGAAAAAACAAAAGTAGAGAAAATCTTTATAGAAAAGAAAGAAACAAGAGACAAAAGAACTGATTTGACAGGTTGCTATGTTATTGAAACTAGTCATGAAGATTTAGCTGCTGAAAAAATATGGAGATTATACACTACCTTAACACGAGTAGAATCATCGTTTAAAGCACTAAAAACCGACCTTGGAATGAGACCTGTTCATCATCAATTAGCAGAAAGAACCGAGGGATATTTGTTTATTTCATTGCTTGCTTATCACTTATTAAATAGTATAGAAGGAACACTATCAGATAATGGGCATAATCGCAGATGGTCCACTGTCAAAGATGAATTATCTACGCATCAAAGGACTACTGTTGTCGTGATGGATGAAGATAATGATATGCATCATATAAGAGTTTCTGGACAACCAGAAAGCAGTCACAGAGAAATTTATAAATTATTAGATGCAAAAGATCCGCTAAAAAGGAACCATAGAAAAATTAGTTCAAGCTTGTAGTGACCAAAAAAAATAAGAAACCTGGCTTTCCAAGTGGTCTACGGATTTAAGAGGGAAGTTAGGTTAGATATATTCAAGAATTATTAGGACATGCAAGCTCGAAAACTACAGAAATATATACTCGTGTAACTAACAAAAATATAACTAAAATTAAAAGTCCATTAGATGATATTATGCGAACCAAGAATTAACCTATAGTAAAATATCCCCGAAATAATTCGGGAACACACCTACTCTTACGGTATTTCCGACATTCGTAAATACCTCTAACAAGGTGTCGTTCCCGAAAGAGAGCCGGGAATTCTATAGTTAGGCGAAAGAATCAATTAGTTTTTCTTTGATTGATAAAATTTAAATTTGTGGAGGATAAAAAATGCAAGACATTATAAACAATATGACAATAAAAGAAATAACAGGCAAATATAACAGAATAAATCTTATACCTAAAATCAATCCGAAGTTGAATGGAGATGGTGGTATTCGTTCGTTGCTTGTTTACAGAACTAAGTTAAAAGAAGGATTTGCTACGGAAATAGATTCAAGTCCAATTGTTAGAGAAGCCTTTAAAGAGTGTTTTAGAGAGCCCATTCCTGAGAGTGCAGATACAACTCTTAATGTACTTAATCCACTCAAAAACTTTTGTATATATAGATTAAAAGAGACCAGCAAGAATCAAGACGACGTATATCCAATTATGATAAGTAGTAGTGGTGATTGGGTACTTCGTAACGATTTACTGGAAATCATACAGGTTAATTAGATGAAATATTTGAAGGTTATGAAGTGTTGCGAGAGCAATTTGATGTATTTGCTAATTTTATGTATTGCTTTTCAAATTTGATTCCAGTACCAATCGGATATAACGGGAGCACAGGCAAGATTGGGAAAGGTACTTATGAAGATAATAATGATTATCCTTACTTTTACTACTGCAGTTTACAAAAAAGAAAAGCTCCTATGCTCGACTGGGTAGATAAGAATTTGGTTAAATATCATTTGCGAGGATTCTACGAGCTATAGCCACCTTTCAATAATCCTACCGCTTATTATTCAGATAGAGACTATGACAATTTACTTTCATATATTACAAGAGCAATAAAAGTAATTGATGAGAGGGCTGTTTGGTTGACTAGGTTAACCAAAAAATCTGGATAAATAAATTGTGTGATTAGAAGCACGTAGGTAAGATGCTGGATTGGTGCCTAAAACAATATTAAATTAGTAGATTTCCAGCAATGTTTATAAGGGTTGATTATAGATAAATGCTGTAGTATCTATATGCTATAAATCTGAGTGATATATGAGTACAGCCTTTGGTTAATGGCTATTGGTAGTTTCCATTGATTCCATCACCTAACAATATATTTCCGTTCACTACGCACATCCCTTCACCGGGTGCAAGCACCACCTACGAAGAAAGGTTCTGGGGTCCGGTTTAGAAACGTCGGAAATACGAAACGTTATATGACATAATCAGAGAGTAGTATAAATAGTTTTGACGGAGGAGAAAATTTATGATGGGCAATACATTTACTGAAAAATTCATAATTAGAAATATTAAAAAATTAGACAAGAACACTTCTAATAGTATATATGAAGTGTTAACGCTAGTGGATACGAAAGAATTTATAGAAGAAGTAATTGGTGAAGCAAAGACTCCATTTGAAAGAATCATGATGTTTTTTGATTCTCAAATTCCAATTGCTGAGTTAGAACAAAGAACTGTAACGAAAGTAATTTTTGAAAAGCTCAAGTGGGGGAATGACAGATGTGACGTAATGAATTCTTTTTGGACAACCTATAAATCGGGATTAGTCATTTCAAGTAATCATGAACATTATTATTTTAAGGATAATCATGCAAATATTGGTAACGACAAGGCTAAATATGCAAAGAAATATTTAGGAAAGGCTAATTATAACACGCAGGAATTGCAAAAATATGCAAATGAAGTACGGAATCTATATGAATATGATAAATTAGCATCTCGTTGTCATTGTATAGCAAATTTTATGCCTTGTCCCCCGAGATATCCGAAAAGCGAAAAAACTTATAATCAATTGAAAGGCATGTTGCCTGATGTCCGAGACTATCTACCATTAATGATTGATAAAATTCAACAGTGTATTGATAACAAGCAGTCTTTGAAATGTTATGATTTTGTTAAGAAGAAAGAATATGAAGTTTTCTTAGATGTAGTAAAAGAATGGAGACAATGGTTTGTAGATAATAGAAACAAATACTTACTAGAAGATTATTACGTAATTAATGGGAGTGAAGAAAAAATTGTTGGCATTCGATTATTTAAAAAACAATCATTATTATATCCTATTCCTAAAACAAGTGACGAATTAAAAGAATGCTTGAATGAAATATTTAGAAGAATTGAAGTGAGGGCTTTACGTATGGCAAAGAGTTTAAATTAATTCTAATTCGTCGATGAGGTGGAGTGTTTTAACGTTTTATTTATTGGATGATTTTTATTTTACTCTGTAAGTTTGGAGGTAACTACTGCAAGAAAATTCAAAAATACATTTCATACCAGCTATACCTCAAAAGAGAGAGAAATGTGTTGGCATATATTGCTGTGTTAGTACAATTATGAGTAGAGGAACGAGAATCACAGAAAAAGTACGCTCTGAATTAAAAGAACATACTGTTGACTATACAAAGATGAAGTAAAGATAGAAGTTGACGAAAAGTTTAGTTTATTTGCATTGTAGAGTTGAGAGAAAAAATATTGCTTTTCTGTATGGATTTTCTTAAGCAATTTTCAGAAAGGAGTCAACCCTATGTCAAGTGTTTGTTTTACGCATCCACTTTATCCAACTCTTCTGATGGAACAAAAAGGAGAAAAGAGTTTAATATATAGAGACATGCCAAGAGAATCTAGCATTTTTAATACTTTAGATGAATTCATCCGAAGTGAAGGCTTCGATTACTTTTTTTATAATGATATTTTAAAGATTTCAGACATCGGATTGTCAAAAAACGAAATAACCCTGATTTTAGAGTTACAACTTGAAGGGATGAAAGATATCTAGGTACCATAGACATGTCCGTTTGACGCAATTGAAATAACTGAAAATAAGATTGCAAAAATTATTATTGAAAAATGTACGAGATGTAAAAAGTGCGTAGCATCATGTCCTAAAAATGTTATTGATATGGTACCGTATGACAAGTATGTTGTTGTTACATGTAACAATAAGGAACCAACAAAAGTTGTAAGACCAAAATGTAGCGTAAGCTGCATTGGATGTAAAATTTGCGTAAAGGCTTGTCCAGTAGATGCAATTGGATTTGACAATAATCTAGCAATAATTGATTATGAAAAGTGCATTAATTGTTTTATATGCGAGAAAAAATGTCCTGCTAAAGCTATTGAAGGTGAGATTGATAGGATGAAGGAAGCGAAAGCTAAGAAGAAAATGAGTGAACAATAGACTTTCTCTGGATTGGAATTGAAATTTCTTTTGCAATGCCTCAATTGTACTCATGGGTTGAAATTAGAGTTTGTTATGTAGAAGAATAGTGTATTAATCTGAGGAGCGATATTATGGAATTGATTAGAATAAAAGAAATTAGATGCAAAAAAGGATTGACTCTAGCAGACCTTTCATCAAGAACTGGCTATACCTCTAGTTTTCTTTCACAGATTGAGAGGGGATTGAAGAGTCCGTCTTTAGAAGCATTAAGGAAGATTGCAGATTCTTTGGAAGTCCCGATATTCACTTTGATGATTGATTTTGATGAAAGTTACCTTATTCGTAAAGGTAGTAGAAAGAAAATAGTGATGCCCGAGATAGACATTATATATGAGTTTATAACACCGATTGCATCAGACGAGAAAATAAAGCCAAAAATCGTAGGCATGATTGTTGAACTTAACCCCCAAAAATGGGTATCGGAAAAACTAATAGTTCACTCTGCGCAAGAAAGTATATATATTTTAAGAGGGACAATTGAAATTCATCTTACTGATAAAATAATTGAATTAGAAGAAGGAGATAGTTTTTATTTAAGAGAAGATGTTAGGCACAATATGTATAATCCAAATAGTGAAAAAGCCGTTTTTATTAGTTATTTGTCACCAGCAATTTATTAATGCTTTTAACTGCTCTCAAGCAACCTTTTAGATGCCAATGTCTAAGGGGTTCTTTTTATCTATCTTTTATGTTTTAGAGTCAAGACTCCCACTTCTTCAAGTGGGAATTTCCAAGGGGGTA
>JAJOKQ010000076.1:0-19036 GCA_021129785.1 Clostridiales bacterium
TCGCTCAAAAGTCAAGCCCTAAATGATTTTAGAGCTTCTCTTTGTAAGGTTTTACTTGGTCATAGTTATAATTCTACCGGGAATTGAGGTTCTAAGAAATCATAGTGCCCAATAAAATCCTCACTATCATATAAAATAATCTAGAACTCGATCTTGAGGATAGTGTATGACTTATATGATCTTCTGCACTACATCCCCAATAATCTTCATTTAGTAACATATTTTTATATCTTTTCTGATTTATTCACTTATTTCATTTATAATTGTATCCATAAGAGCATCTCGTTTAATGTGATTTTTGTCAATTATATTTAACACATGGATTTGCTCTTATTCTTTTACTAAAATATAATACCGTCCTCTACCTTTTCCATGAGCTTCAATTATTCCTTTATGCTGCAAGGATACAAATACCCTTCTTACCTGTGCCGATGAAAGACCAGTTATTTCTATAGCCTGCTTATTAGCTATTCTTTGATTTTCAATTAAAAAATCCACGATTAATTTTTCATTATTATTTAATCCGCTCATTATCCGCTCATATTCGCTCTTAATTCGCTCATTTAATCGCTCATCTTGCATATCTTCAATCTCATTAGCAGTTTGTTTTTTCATAACTACATAAAAACTTGATTGGTTCGAATAAAATTCCACAAGGTTTTCATCTTTAAAAGATTCTCTTATTCTTTTCAACCCACTTCCACGTCGTTCCATATAATCTAATCTGTTGAAAATATCCGCCACTATTGGATTACGACGAATAGATGCAACTTTATCAATATCCACTTCTTGAATATTTTTTCCATCATACATTCCACCTGGAGAAACAATTTCCAGCCTATCATCATATATATCTATGTGAATTTCAGATCCAATAATATTATAATCCCTGTGGACTAAAGCATTTACAATAGCTTCTCTTACAGCATCTTCTGGATAATCAATAAACTCAATACGTTTGAGTCCTTCTATTTTCCAAGCTTTCTTAGAATTATTTTTCACAAAAGAAGTAGCTTCTTTCAAAAGCATAATAATATTCCCATTATATTCTTTATCATCAATGGCATCAACAGATCTCTTGCCTTTACTAGTCCCTGTCCATCTAGTACAAAAGATTCTCGATTGTAATAAAGTACATTCATCTGACAAAAGTAAACCTGCATAGGTTAAATGATCATTTTTATCTATCATCCCAAAAGATAAATAATCTTTCCTTCCCTCAATTCTTTTTCCACTAACCTTAAAAAATATAGATTTAAATAAAGTAAAACTAGCATCACTAAACTTTTCATTTGTTGATAAGGCATCAAAAGAAAGTCTTTGCCCTTTTAATGTTAGTTCATGAATGATATAAGAAGGTGCTATAACACTTTCATTTCCAATTCTAACAAAAGCCGTTCTTGTCCCTTCATTTACATAATAATAAGGTGTCATCTTTCCTGATGGTATATTTAACGCTAAAATTTGTTTTTCCTCAATTGTAACAGGCTTTAATTCAAACATTAGTATTGGATCTATTTTAGTTTTTATTAGATTACTTATTTTCTCTGCATCTCCATGAATATCTTCAAGTCCTACAATATTACGATCATCATCTACTCCAAATAATATGCTCCCACCAATCCCATTGGCAAATGCAACAACTGTTTTAAGCCAGCTTTTAGGCTTTGCTTTTTCTAATGAAACTTTAAAATCTACATAAGTTGATTCTGCGATTAATAAATTCTTTATATACGTTTCCAATGATTATATTTCACCTCCACTGTTCAAATGATTTTCCTGATACATCTTTTATCAGTCCGCAAAATAAATTCCATTTTTTAGGATAATCATTTACCCCATGAATTCTTATTGATTTTTTATTTTTAAATATTTCAATACTCCAACATGTACCGTCCATTATTTCCGAATTAATAAATTTTCTTTTCCAATTCAGTAAATCTATCATTTTAATTTTATCAATAATATCAAAGATCTCACTTTCATTAAAGTTATCTTTTATACATTCTGCTACAGCCGTCTGATTTTCTTTCCCCGTCCACTCAAAATATCCTTCTTTCAAATTTATCTCTATATTATATTCTGAACCAAAATAGCCGCCTATAGACGCCTTAACTTTTTCAATTGATTTATATTCTTTATCAATAACCTCTTGTCTATTCCACTCGTATTCACAATCATTACATGCATATTCAGGATTATTTTCTACAGCAATCATACAACCACCTAATTTTATTTTCCCGTTTTCAGCTTCTTTGAATAACTCATAACTTGGCATACCATATACTATTTTCAAAACATCTTTAGATCCACACTTAGGACAAATTTTATATTTAATAGCCATTTTCTCACCCCTACTTAAACAAACTCTTAATCAACTTAAAAATATCAAAAGATGTTTTATTATACACTTTGTTATAAGCATATTTTTTAGGGTTTCTAAGCCATCCATATCCTTTAGGCATCTTTAGCCCTGCCCTATGAACAATTTGTCGCTTAATGCTTGTTCTTGCCGATATCCTCTTTTTAAAACTTGGTTTTCTTATCCCAAATTTCATGGTTATCCCCCTAATTATCAAATATTTTTATGCCACTTCCAATTCGCTAATTGAAGAAATGATAGAAATAATATCATTCATCATCAAAATCAATTTTAAAGCATACTCTTTTTTATCATAGTCAGATACAATCCCATGTTTTATTTTGTTTCTATTAAAATCTGTGATTTTATCAGTTTCTTCTGGTTTAAAGCTATCATAATAATTACTAAATTGTTTAAAGAAATAATTAGTAACAAAATCCTCTAGTTCTTTAGTTTCCCTCTTCAATGGTTTCAAATATTGCCAAATACTTCTTTCAAAAATATTATATCTTTCTCTAGCAAAATTTCTTATCATTCCTTCCATGATAGCAGTAAACACATCTACACCTGTCCAGTATGTTCCCATTTTATAATGATTAATAGCATCATTACACTGCTTCTTAAAAGGATCAAGATAAGAAAATTCAGCCCAATTCAAACACATATTGTCTAAAACTTCATAATTATTTTTATCAAAGTAAGCAACAATAATCTTATCGATTTCTTCATCTTTTAATACATCTTGATTGCCATAAATCTCTTCAATCAATTCTTCTAGTATAGAATTTCCAATACACCATCCTAGATCATATAATTTTTTAATCTTTTTCTTCAAATGCTCTTTTACATAATATCTTCCAACCTTTATCGTACTTATATCTATTAAAAATGGTCTTATCCTTCTAGATAATTCTTCTGTTAATCCTGTAAATTCTCTGATTCTATCTTGATATTCAAAAATTCTTTCAAAATTCATTATTGCATTATTAAATAAATTTTGCTGCTGCTCTATTGCTTTTACTATTACTGGACTATGTATCATAGAGTTTCTTAAAGATTGTAAAACTGGTGGATTCAATATTTCATTCAATTTATTTACATTCCCCAAAACACCTTGGATTGAAGGTGAAATAGATTGACTTGCAGCAATCAAGGCAGTATGAGCGTAGTCAAAATTCATTTGATGAATCTTAGTAGCTTCAATCGTGCTTGCAATATTGTTATTAAATACTTTATTCATTCTTATAATATTCTCATGATGTTCATTTATCCAAGCTAAGCTATTTTGTATCTGCATTATTCTGTCTAGCTGCGGCATGATTGGAGAATAAATGTTTGAAAATTTTTTATTCACCTTGCTTGTCACTTTCGTTATTTTTTCTATTTGTTTCCTACATTCTTCTGTTTCCTTTTGGTGCAAAACATGAAATTTCTCAAAGCAAGATTTTTCTTCATTTAAAAAGACTTCTTTAAGTTGATTAAAATATCCGCTTTCTTTTAAAATAATATCCACTATTTCACATATATTTTCTTGGATAATCCCTGCAAATCCTCTTTTTTTATATTCATTGGCTGTTTTTCATTTATAAATTTCCAATCTGATTTAATCATATCAAATAGCATAGTAAAAAAAGATTCCTTATAATCATGGGATTCTTTAAATTTTTTCTTGTACTCTTCATGAGCTTTTAAATTGTAGGATATTGGAATTTTGACTTTTTCATCATTAATTGTTACTTCTACAGTCTTTATTGACTTTTTAAACTTATGAAATTCTTGAGCCATATTGCATCCCCCTATTCCTTCTTAAATATCACTCTCTATTCATTGGCTAATCTAACTAAACATATCCTTTATACAATGATATAAACCACTAATCATCAATGCTATTACTATCCAAAGCAATTTTTCACCTTTTCTTCCAAACCAAATACCAAAATTATAACTAGCCGCTCTCATAATATATCTAGCAATCATATATGCTGTCGTTCCAATAATAAATATTTCAAGTGCTCCATTCATTGTGAAATCAATTAACATTTTTGATAATAGCTCCATACCGTTGCCAAAAAGTTATAAAAATCTACAAAAATCAAGATAAGTTATAATCATTGTTTGCTTCCCTATTCATCCTATCCCATTTCGCTAATAGCTACTTTGGTTTGATATAATAGTCCAAGGGCGTAAATTCGGATACAACGAATCCTACATATCAGCAACCGTTTTCTAATTCACTAAGTCACCAATTGTCCAAAAAGCTTGGTTTTCGCTATTTTAATACCTTGTATATTTTACGTGTAGAAGGCTTATTCTACACAACCACATATATACACTTTTCAAAGAACTTTATTACCTTTACAATATAACACATTATTTGTTAAAAGCAAAAATATTTTTCCTTTAAATTGACCCTTGTCCCTACTATTGTTAATGTCCTGACTTTATTTTACAATAAGAAGCACATTAAAAATCTACACTCTTTACGCTTTTATATAGCTTTAAGTAGCGTAATTAGCAGCAACACGGCGTTTTTCGCCCCTTGTATACTCAATTCTCCGCCAATTTTGTTTCCACCAACAATAATGTACTTGCTCATCTGCAAACACTTCCAAAATATTGTTCATATTAAGAAAAAGTATAATGAAATACATAGTTATAATATGATTAAACTTCACAGGTGTTACACTTTACCCGCCTTCGCTAGTCAAATACTTGGATATATTTAGTAGAATCCCTATCAATGCCATGAATATTACTAGAGAATTCCCTCCAAAACTTATAAACGGTAATGCCATTCCTGTAACAGGCATTGAAGATGTTGCAACTGCTACATTAATTACGACTTGAATTGTTATAATTGTAATAATACCAGTTGCCATTAGGCATCCTACTAAATCCGGAGCATTTATTGCAATTTTTATTCCTCTCCAAATTAATAAAACAAATAACAATAAAATCGTTACGCAGCCTATAAAACCTAGTTCTTCACCTATAATAGCAAAAATAAAATCATTTTGTGGTTCTGGCAAATAAAATTGTTTTTGAACACTTCTGCCAAGCCCTCTACCAAACAAGCCTCCCGCTCCCAAAGCTAGTAATGATTGTATTGCCTGAAATCCACTTACTAGAGGATCTGCCCAAGGATCTAGAAATGAAGTTATTCTCCTTGCAATATGTCCCTTACCACTTAATACTACATATGTAATCATTGACATAATGCTCACTAACCCTATCCCTAGCAAAGAAATAAAATGTAGCATTTTCATCCCACCTACAAAAAGCATTGACATTATTACTACTGCAACTACAAAAGCGGTACTAAAATCTGGTTGCGAATATATCAGTACAAAGAAGACAGCAATTATAAGTAAGTATGGCATTACTCCTTTTGAAAAAGTCCTGATTTCTTCTTTTTTTCTATGAATACTTATTGGAATAAATATAATTACAGCAAATTTAGCTATTTCAGAAGGCATGACAGAAATTCCACCTAAGATTATCCACCGACTGGCTCCGTTGATTTCTGTACCGATTGGTGTTAAAACGGCTATTAACAGTCCTATGCTAATAAGTAGTATAAGATTAGCATATTTGCTCCATAGGCGGTATGGAATTTTCGCACAAATATACATTGCTATAGAGCCTATAACTGCCCACATGCTAACCCTTTTTAAAAAAAAGTAACTGTCATTCATATTAACTAGTGCATACGCAAAACTTGAGCTAAAAACCATTATCACGCCTATAGCTACAAGAGAAGCTACTACAAGAGTTATTGTTGAGTCACTAGGATTTTTTTTCTTCAATTAAAGCACCCCTTATTGATGAAACTATTTCTTTGAAATGTTCTCCCCTTTTTTCAAAATTCGCATACATATCCCAGCTAGCGCACGCTGGTGAAAACAATATTGTGTCTCCAGAAGTCGAATTTTTGAAGGCAGTATGCACTGCTTTTTCTAAACCACAAACTTTTTGCACTTTTATGAAACCTTCTTCTAAGGCTGCGCAGTATAATTTATCTGCAGTTTCTCCGTAAACTAACATACTACTTACTTTGCCAGCGAATGCTTTGATGAACTCTCTAAATTCTCCACCTTTATCCATCCCTCCAGCTATTAATATAATTGGTTTTTTTACCGATTCAATTGCCTTAATCGATGCACACGGATTAGTACCTTTTGAGTCATTAATGAACTTAACACCCTTTATATCATCAATAAATTCAAGTCTATGCTTAACTCCTTCAAAAGTTTCTAATGTGCTTTTAATTATGCTGTCTTTAACACCCATTATATATGCAATAGCTGTAGCAGCTAAAGCATTTTCTAGATTGTGCTTTCCTAGTATTTTTATTTTATCAATTTGTATCACCCTTGCTTTTTTTTCAAAAGAAATTACGATATGGTCATCCTCAACATAAATGCCTTCATTTAATATCTTCTTCCTACTAAAAAAAACTTTCTTAGCAGTAATTTTTTTGCTCATTTCTCTAACTAAAGGATCATCAAAATTAATTACAGCATAATCATCGCTATTTTGTTTATTAAATATATTAGCTTTTGCATTTTTATAATTTTGCATCGTCTTATGTCGATCTAGATGGTCAGGTGTTACATTAAGCAAAACAGATATCTTAGGACGAAATTCTACTATGGTCTCTAGTTGAAAACTACTCACTTCCATAACCATAACGTCCTCTGGTTTAGATTCTAGTGCCTTTGAAATAGCTGGAACCCCAATGTTTCCCACAACATGTGTTTTGAAGTTTGCTTTTTTGAAAATTTCACCAATCAATGCAGTTGTAGTTGTTTTTCCATTAGTCCCGGTTATGGCTACTATGCTTGCTTTTGTTAATCTATATGCAAGTTCAATTTCTCCTATAATCTCAATTTGATTATTAATAATATTCTTCATGAAAGGAATTTCTAGTGGGATTCCTGGTGAAACAACTACTAAGTCAATATGACCAATTTCGTCGAGACTGGTTGGGTGTTTTCCAAGAATATATTCTATTTTATAGCCTTCGAGCTCCAAAATTGATTCTTCTAACTTTTCTCTAGATTTCATATCATTAACTACTACTTTTGCACCTAGTTTATTTAATACCTTCACCAAAGGCACCCCAGTTACCGCTAATCCTATAATCAATATTCTTTTGCCTGCTAAAAGCATCTTTTTACCCACTTTCCTTTTCGTTAACTTAACGCTATTACTCCCAATAAACAAAGCGCAACTGTTACAATCCAAAAAACAACTACTATTTTTGTTTCTGCCCACCCACTTAATTCATAGTGATGATGCAATGGACTCATTTTAAACACGCGCTTTCCTGTTGTTTTATACGAAATAACTTGAATAATTACTGATATCGTTTCGGCAAAGAATATTCCACCAACAATAGGAATAATTAATGTAATATTCATAAGTACTGCAACTGCTGCAATTGCGCCTCCCAAAGCTAGAGAGCCAGTGTCTCCCATAAAAATCTGTGCGGGATGTGAATTATATCTTAAAAACCCTAGACATGATCCTGTAAGAGCCCCCGCAAATATTGCTAAACTCGTATATCCCCAGTTAAATGCAATTAACGAGAAAAATGCTGCAACAATTAGAGTTACACCTGTTGCTAAACCATCTAGTCCATCTGTTAGATTAACAGCATTTACTATTGCAACAATAACTAAAACTGTAAAAGGAACAAAAAATACTCCTAAGTCAAAATATTGAGGAATTACAATGTTTCCAATTTCTACGCTCCCTTGAATAAATGGTATGATAATTCTTGTACCAATTATTGAAGAATTTGCTTGGTATATTGCTAATACAGAAGCAACTATCAATTGCAATGCCATTTTTTGATATGCTCGTAGACCAAGCGATCGCTTTAATACTATTTTAATAAAATCATCTATGAATCCGATTAGACCAAAAGCTAATGTTGCTACAAGTGCAATAATCAAATCATTATCTATAATTCCTGCGGTAAGCGAAGTTACAAAAATTGAAGCAATTATTATTATCCCACCCATTGTAGGAGTACCTTTTTTGGCTTTATGACTCTTAGGCCCATCTTCTCGAATCATTTGCCCTACTTTAATTTTTTTTAAATGCGGAATAATTAACGGACCTAAAACCATAGCTATTATAAAAGCAATTATTATTATGTATAGTAGTTGTTTAAATTGCATGTTTTTTTAGCACCTCTCTAGTAAAAGTTGGACAACATTCTCCATTTGCATACTTCTTGAACCTTTGACTAATATAGTATCGCCTTGTTTGATAATTTCGTTCAAGAGTAGGTTTATCTCTTGAATTTTGCCAACCTTGAATATATTTTTTTTCTCAAGTCCAGCGTTATGTGCTTCGTCAGCTATCCATTTAGCTTCTTCACCGAAAGTTATCAAAATATCAATCTTATACTCAGCTACGCATTTGCCTACAAATCGGTGTCCTTTTTCAGAAAACATTCCCAGTTCTAACATGTTAGCTAAAATTGCTATTTTTCTATTCCCAGTTGAATTAGCTAGTACTGATAAAGCTGCTTTCATAGAATTAGGGCTAGCGTTGTAGCAGTCATTAATAATTTTACAATTGCTATTTTCTATTATTTCCATTCTCATTTTTGTTGGTATATATGAATGTAAGGATTTGTTTATTTCTTTAGGTGTCATTTCATAAAATAGCCCTACCCAAATTGCAACTAAAGCATTATAAACATTATGTAATCCGGGTTGCTTTATGTAAAATTTTTCCATTTTACTATTGATGAGTATATCTAAAGTAACTCCTTTATCTCCTAAATCATATATTTTTTCAGGATAAAAGTCATTAGTTTTATCCATTCCAAAACTAATAGCTCTATATCTTAATTTTTGTAGCTTTATAGACTTTAAGTATTCATCATCTCCGTTAAATAATAGGATATCTTCTTCTGAAAGATTTTTAGATATTTCCATTTTTGCCTTCATTATATTAACTTTACTTCCTAAGTTTTCAATGTGTGCCATGCCAATGTTTGTAATCACAGCTATATTTGGATTGACTATGCCAACTAGTTCTTCTATTTCTCCAAATGAAGACATTCCCATCTCTAAAACTGCAAACTCGTGAGATTTATCTAGATTAAACAATGTTAGTGGCAAACCTATTTGGTTATTAAAATTGCCTTCACTCTTAAGAGCTTTAAATCTTGAAGATAAAACTGCGCTAATCATATCCTTAGTAGATGTCTTGCCATTGCTACCTGTTACAGCAATAAATGGTATCCTAAAACTCTCTTTGTATTTTTTACTGATGTCTTTTAGAGCTTTAACTGTGTTTTCAACCTCTATAACATAAATGTTCTCCAATTCATTTAAGTATGTAGGTTTCTTATTCTTTTCTACTAAAGTAGCGTGAATTCCTTTTTTGCTCGCATCTATAATAAAGTCGTGTCCATCATAGTTTTCACCTACTAACGGAACAAACAACATCTCTGGTTGTATCTTACGTGTGTCTGTTGAAATACCACTGATATAGTTGTTATCGCCTTTACGGATTATTATTCCATTACACGCATTTACAACGCTCTCAATCGTTAATTGTATCATATAATTCCCTCTTCCCTACCCACTAAAATTGCAGTTTCTGCATCGTTGAAATAGAGTGTTTTCTCTCCAATAACTTGCGTTGTTTCATGTCCCTTACCTGCAATTAGAATAGTATCGCCTACTTTTGCATATTTTATTGCATAATTGATTGCTTCTTTCCTGTTTAGAATAACCTTGTAATTAGCATCTGTTTCCTTTATTCCTTCTTCTATCATTGATGCTATTAATTCTGCTTTTTCAGACCTAGGGTTATCTGATGTTATAATTGTAAGATCACTCAATTCACCAGCAATTCTACCCATGACAGATCTTTTTTTCTTATCTCTATCTCCACCACATCCAAAGACAGTGATAATTCTATTCTTTTTGAAACCTTTTACGGTGTTTAGAACATTCAATAATCCGTCTGGCGTATGTGCGTAGTCAACTATTACAGAAATTTCATTAAATTCTTGCACTCTCATAAATCTTCCCGGAACTCCTCTAAAGCTTGTTATCCCCTTAATAATTGCAGATTCAGAGATATTTAGGGCGTATGCGCTGGAAATAGCAGCAAGAGCATTGTATACTGTAAACAAACCTGGTGTATTTATTCTAACTCTATTATTAAACGTAGGTGTAATAAGGTCGAATTCCACTGACAAGTTTGTGAGTTTAATATCCTTAGCATAAATATTTGCAAAACTATTTATGCCATACGTCAATACTGGTGTTGATAATTTATCAAATTCTTTTGCAATTTCTGCTCCTACTTCATCATCAATATTTATCACGTTAAATTGCCTTGTTTTAGTAAACAATTTTTTCTTTGCGTTCTTGTAGTTTTGCAAGTTTCCATGGAAATCTAAGTGGTCAGACGAGAGATTAGTAAAAACTCCAACATTAAAATGAATTCCCCATACTCTGTCCAACTCTAATGAGTGAGAAGATACTTCCATAACGCAACTATCCATATTATTAACAACCATGTCATTTAATAATCTATTTAAGTCTATAGATTCTGGTGTTGTCCTCATAGCAGTTTGTTTAGTTTTGCCTGTAGTATATGAAATAGTTCCTATCAAGCCTGATTTGTTTCCATTTTTTTTTAATATGTCCATAAGCATATACGAGACCGATGTCTTTCCATTAGTCCCTGTTATCCCTACTATTTTCATCTTAGCACTAGGAGTTTCGTAAAAATTATTAGCTATCTCTGCCATTGCTTTTCTTGTGTCTTCAACATACACTATTGTAGGAAGACACGGTTCTTTTGTGTTCTGCTGCGTCCTTTTAGATGGACACAAGAGAACATTCCCCTTGTGTTCCTTCTTTCGCCCTGCTTCAACGACAATAACGACAGCCCCTTTTTCTATTGCCTCTTCAATAAATAAATGTCCGTCATGCTCTAATCCTTTTATGCATATGAACATGTCATTTTTTTCTATTTTTCTAGAATCATAACTAATGTTCTCTATATCTATTTTAGTTTTCCCAACTATATTTATTTTTTGTACATTTTTCAACAATTTTTCTAATAGCATAGATTATCCTCCTGCAGCTTTCAAACAATGATATTCTATATTATATAGCATGCTATAGAATATATCCACTTAAATTCAATTTTACTCAAACTCGACACTAACAA
This sequence comes from Clostridiales bacterium, assembly GCA_021129785.1. Taxonomy (GTDB): domain Bacteria; phylum Bacillota; class Clostridia; order Peptostreptococcales; family NVVX01. Next base: position 11,579 of record JAJOKQ010000076.1, read on the forward strand.
TGGTTCCAAATCTAACAGTTGTGGTAGCTCGTGGAAATTGACTAGTTGCAAATCCACTACCTTGCACTCTTAGGCGAAGTCCTATTTTTCTAAGCAAATTGTTCGTCTCTGCTATTGTCATGCCTGTAAAGTCAGGTACTTCTACCGAATAATCATCTTGGGGATTAGATGTATATAATAAAATTATTGAGTTTTCTGGCACCTCAGCCTTTGGCTTAGGAAACATATCAACAATAATTGCATTCTCATCACTATAATTCATTGTTTCAACGTTATATTTCAAATTGTTTTTGGCTAAGATTTTTGTTGCTTCTTTTAAAGTCATTTTCCTTACTTCTGGAACAACTACGTCTTCTACCAAAAATTTCTTAGCCTCTTCTTCAGTATAGCTAGGTTCTATCCCCAAGTACCTTAGACTTTCTTCTAGTATTTCTCTTACTGCTGGCGCTGCAGTTATACTTCCAAAGTTACTTACGCCATTTGGCTCATCAACTATAACTAATACTGCTAGCTTCGGGTCATTAGAAGGTGCTACACCAATAAATGATCCTACATAAAACCCTTCTTTATAAACTCCATCTATAACTTTTTGAGAAGTTCCAGTTTTTCCGCCTACTCTAAATCCAGGAATATATGCATTTCTACCAGAACCATCAGTAACTACCGACTCCATTATTTCTAACATAGTTTCCGAGGTCTTCTTAGAAATAACTTGCCTTAAAAATGTTTCTTCAAAATTCTTTATGCTATTTTCTTCACTGTCAAGTAATTTTTTTACTATTCGAGGTCTCATCATCATTCCATCGTTCGCAATTGCAGAAACTGCGGTTATTAATTGTAGTGGTGTTATTGCTATGCCTTGCCCAAAAGATATTGTAGCTAGTTCTACTGGACCTACAGAAGACTTTCTCAGTAGTAAAGAGTTACTTTCTCCCGGCAAATCAATCCCTGTTCTATCTGCAAAACCAAAAGCATCAAGATACTCGTAAAAAGAATCCAATCCGATTCTCATCCCCAAATCAACAAATACAGGATTACAAGAATTCTGAACAGCCTCTGCCAGTGTTTGATTTCCATGCGGATTGTAGTGTCGCCAGCATCTAATTCTTCTATCAGCAACTTGAATAGAACCGGTACAATAAAATTGACTATTTGTCTGAACCTCGTTAAGTTCTAGCGCTATGGCAGTTGTTATCAACTTAAAAGTTGATCCTGGCTCATATACATCACTAACAGCAGTATTCCTCCACATTGCAAACCAAGTATCCAGTTTTTTATCATTCGTCATAGTTTGCATTTCTTGGTATAAAATCTTGTCTAAAGGCACTCTAGGATTGTTTGGATCAAATTCAGGAGATATTGCCATTGCCAAAATATCGCCAGATTTAATATCCATTACAATAGCAGTTACACTTTTAGCTAAGTTAACTTCCAATGCGCTATGAACAGCTTTTTCTGCGAAATGTTGTATAGTTTCATCAATTGTAAGCACAACGCTTATACCTTCTTCTGGCTGGAAATATTCTTCTATACCAAATGTCAACTGCCTACCTGCTCCATCAGTACTTTTAATCCACCTACCAGGGATTCCTCTTAGATAGCTGTCAAATGCTAATTCAATTCCTACCATACCTCTGTCGTCGTGAGTTGTATGACCTATTATATGGGCAGCAAAGCTTCCATAAGGGTAATGTCTTTTGCTATCTTCTGCTATCCATACCCCTGGTAAATTTGCTACTCTAATCATCTGCGCATATTCATCATCTATCCATTTAGCAACTCTAACTAGCCCATGTTTCTTATTATCTATCCTCTGTGCAATTTCTAATTCGTTAATGTCCAAAATTATGGCAAGTTTTTTTGCAGTTGTTTTTACATCAGTAATCTCTCTAGGCTTTGCCCATACAGTATTAGTGCTAGTACTTACTGCTAGAACTTTTCCATTTCTATCTAGTATTTTTCCTCGTTTTGCTGGTATCGGTATGTCCCTAGTTTGTTGTATGTTTGCAAGTGTTTTATACTTCTCTCCCATCACAATTTGTATATACCCAAGTCGAACAATAAGCGCAAAAAACGTAATAGTTATTACGATAAAAATCCAAAGCAATCTTCTTTTGCTTGAAATGCTTGGCTGTGACAAGTTTTTTCCCCCTCTTTTTCTTAGATGACTATCCATGTTAAGAATCAGTGTTACCTAGTAATCCAAGAACCGAGCTAAAGAATCTTGCAAGTAAACTTGCTTTGCCCTTTGGCTGCTTCACCAATTCAATTCTATTTTCACTTTCTATCTGCTTTTTTAATTCGGCAAGTCTAACTTGATCAACAGCAAAAAAATGTGTTTTTTCAACAGTTGGATAATTCATGTCTAATCTCTTTATAGCCTCTTGTTCAATCCATTCAGATGTTACAGCCCTTTCTAAATCTATATTAAGCATTCTTTTTTGATTTGTTAATAGTTCAAGTTGATTTCTAAGGGAATAAACTTGATGCCTTGCTTCAATAATTGATGAATATCTAAATAATAGCGTTATGCTCATCAAGAAAGTCAAAGCAATGCAAGAAACTAGCATTGACTTTTGTAATCTATAACTGTTTTCTTTGCTTTTTTTATTATTATTTTTTTTCTGTTTTTGAGGCTGTAGTTGTATATCTAATTTGTAGCATTCTTTCCTTGCTAATTCCAAGTTTATTCACCTCCTTAATTTTTTAGAACAAATATGTATCTAAAGCGACTTAGGCAGCAAACTTGCCCTTTTGTAAACGTATAGAATCATCGACTCTTTTATATTTTCTCAGCAACTCTTAATTTTGCACTTCTCGCTCTAGGATTTAACTGTAATTCATCTTCAGTCGAAACTATTGGCTTTCTTGTTATTATTTTAATTTGCCTTTGTAAACCACATTTACATATTGGAAAATTATGCGGGCATGTACAAGGGTTGAATAATTTTTTATATGTGTTTTTTACTATTCTATCTTCTAGTGAATGAAAGGTTATGATGCAAATTCTTCCACCTTTTCTTAATTTTTCAACAGCAGCATAGATAGTTTTATCAATTATATCAAGTTCTCTATTTACTTCTATTCTTATCGCTTGAAAAGTTCTCCTGGCTGGATGCGGTCCATCTCTTCTTACACCCTTAGGAACAGCTTTTTTTATTATATCTACCAACTCAAATGTTGTAGCTATTTCTTTTTCAACTCTATGTTCAACTATAAAATTAGCAATTCTTCTAGCCCATCTTTCCTCGCCAAATTCCTTTAAAATTCTTTCTAGTTCCGCCACACTGTAGCTATTAACAACTGTCTTTGCAGATAGTTTAGCACGATTATCCATACGCATATCTAAAGGTGCATCCTCGTTATAGGAAAAACCTCTTTCTGCTTCATCTAATTGATGCGATGAGACACCTAAATCTAACAAAATGCCATCAATTTCATCTACATTTAGTTCGTATAATATATTTTCTAAATTGCTAAAGTTATCACGTACTATTTTGATTTTATTAGAGTAATTTATCAATTTTCTTTTAGCTGCTGATATTGCGTTCTCGTCTTGATCAATTCCTATAAGCATTCCATTTTCACTTAATAGTTTTACTATCTCTATAGAATGTCCAGCACCACCTAAAGTCCCATCCACATAGATTCCGTTATGAGTTATATTCAAGTTTTCAAGGCACTCGTTTAGTAATACTGGTTTATGTTCAAAATTCATTTCATCATCCTCATGTATACTTTAAATTCCCATCTCTTCCATTCTTGAAGCGATTTCATCATAACTTAGGTTTGCATTCTCATTATAACCTCTCCATTCATCATAACTCCAGACCTCAATTCTTGTTGCAACTCCAATTATTACCGCTTCTTTTTTCAAATGTGCATGTTCTCTTAGATTATTTGGTATTCTTATTCTTCCCTGATTATCTAGGTCACATTCTGATGCGCCTGCAAAGAAAAATCTTACAAAAGCTCGTGCATCTTTATTGGTCATAGGAAGTTGCTTTAATTTTCTTTCTAATATTATCCATTCATTTTGCGGATAAATAAAAAGGCAGTTATCTAACCCTTTAGTAATAATAAATGAACTCCCTAATGTTTCCCTAAATTTTGCAGGGACACTCACTCGTCCTTTTACATCAATACTATGATTATATTCACCAATAAACATGTACATCCCACCTTTGGGTTGAATTACCCACTTCTAACCACTTTATACCACTTTTCTATTATTTCTACCTTTCTTTATAAAATCCCTCTTTTTTTTTAAAAAAAAATATTACAATAAAGATTGAATTAGTGCTTGAGTACTAATTCAATCTTTATTCGTTTTTTTTACATAAAAAAACACCCTCGAAGTCAGAGTGTCATATGTTTTTAATCTTAATCAGTATTCTTTTTGCTTAAGTAATATTCTATTATCAGCTTATCAAGTTCTCTGCTCAAATCTTGCAATTCTTCTGAGCTTCTGTCTGTTATTATAAGTTCATTTATTTTTTTCCTTAAAGAAGCAATTTTTTCATTAACATATTGTCACCTCATCAATTATTGGTCTTACTTGTGTTTACATATAGTACCTCATAATATTTCAAAGCATCTACAAGACGACAGTGAGTTGTTTCTTCTAGATTCATCTGTCATATTTCAACATTAAAATTTCACACAATATATATGCTACAGCAAACCATGCAATTGTCAACAAAAAACTTTCTCTCTAGTCACATTTCTTATAATGACTTGGGCAGGCTTTATCCTCGTAAATTAGAATCGCATGTCCTTTTATCTAAATACATTCCAACACCTATAGCCCCTAAAATTGTTAACACGCTAACTATTTGTGCTATTCTAAATGAGCCAAACATCAGACTATCTACTCTTAAAGCTTCAATAAAAAACCTTGCAAACGAGTACATAGCTACGTAGAGCAAAAAAATTTGTCCCTCGAATTTTTTTCTTTTGGTAAAATAGAGAAGAAAAGTGAACACCAATAAATTCCATAGAGATTCATATAAAAAAGTTGGGTGTACGTTAACTCCATTTATTTCTATTGCCCAAGGTAGTTCCGTTGGTCTACCATACGCTTCTTGATTTATAAAATTTCCCCACCTACCTATTGCCTGACCTAAAATAATACTTGGGGCACAAATATCTGCAAGTTTCCAAAAACTAATATTCTTAATTTTAGAGAAAAAATAACCGACTAGTACTCCAGCAATAATACCTCCATGTATTGCAAGACCACCTTGGCGTATATTGAAAATTTCAATCAAATTTTGACCATAATAACTCCAATTAAACGCCACATAATAAACCCTAGTTCCAACAACAGCGATTGGAACAGCCCAAAGTACTAAATCAATAATCGTATCCTCAGGAAGATTTTCTCTTTTTGCTCTGTATCTAGCAATAACTACTCCTAGAAGTATCCCTAAAGAAATAATTATTCCATACCATCCTATACTTATACCAAACACTTCAAATGCTATTGGATTCATTTTTATCTCTCCTGTTCATATTTACCCATATATTTTAAAACTACGCAACAAGTTAGAATCAAACAATAATTAGGAATGTTACCTCATAAATCAAAACATGATTTGTTTTTTTAATGTATAGAAGTTTAAACTATTCTACGATAATTATAGTTAAGGATGCCTGAAATGTCAAATTAATTCTTATTTTATCCCCTAATTGTTTTGAATGTTGGGCGACCTCGCCCTATTTCTGTTCCCATATTTTCTATTCTACTTAATAAATCAAGATCTGCTGTGATTGAAACTCGATCGATTTCTCTATCAGACTTTTTCACAGCATCTTCTATTTCACTTTTTATGTCAGTGTTTAGCTCAGCTTTAGTATCTTCTGTTAAATTAACTCCTATGTTTCTGTCTCGATCGTTAACATTTCTGTCTCTATTCGTTACGATCATTTATTTCGCGATCTGGTGCTTCTCTTTCAATTTGAGGTGCTGGTCTCGCTGGAGCTGTACAACCTACACTTAGTAGCAAAACAAAAACAAGCAAAGATATCAAATACAATATTTTTTCTTTCTCATTAAAACACCTCCTATATCTATTCTCTCACAATTTAGTTTAATTATTTAGCTAACTTTTTCATTTATTGTTTTTTTTACAATTTGTTTGCTTTGCGTTTTGAGCGCTATGTTTTTTTGTTCTCACACAGTTATTATTGCTTTTATACCCAGTTTCATGTATAATCGTATTTGTTTGATTTTTAAGATAATAATATTAATAATGCAAGCAAAAGCTAGCGGCATTAAGATAAATGAGAGGAAGATATATAAGTGAAACTAGGAATTGTAGGATTGCCAAATATTGGCAAAAGCACCCTGTTTAATGCAATAACTCAGGCAGGAGCTGAGTCAGCCAATTATCCTTTTTGCACTATTGAACCCAATATCGGGGTAGTTGCTGTCCCTGACGACAGATTAACTCGTTTGGGAAAAATGTACAATTCAGAAAAAGTGATTCCTGCAGCAATAGAGTTTTATGATATAGCTGGTCTTGTCAAGGGCGCAAGTAAAGGAGAAGGTTTAGGCAATAAGTTTCTTTCTCATATACGCGAAGTTTCTGCCATTTTACATGTGGTAAGAAGTTTTGAGGATCCCAACGTAATTCACGTTAATGGAAAAATTGATCCAGTAAGTGACGTAGAAACAATAAATTTAGAGCTAGTTTTTTCTGATTTAGAAGTAGTTGAAAAAAGAATTTTAAAGGCTACAAAATTAGCAAAAAGTGATAAAAGTCTTTTGCCAGAGCTTGAATTACTAAAAAAATTAAAAGATGCATTAGAAAATGGCAAACCTGTATACACATTAAATTTAGATGAAGCAGAACTAGAGATCATCAAAAACTTCAGTTTGCTGTCTAATAAACCTGTTATATACGTAGCCAACGTATCAGAAGAAGATATCGCCGATGATGGAAAAAGCAATGAATATGTTCAACAACTAAGAGAACATGCTAAAAGCGAAGATGCTATGGTTGTAGTTATTAGTGCAAAAATAGAAGCTGAAATTTCGGAATTAGTTGATGACGAGAAAGAACTATTCTTAGGTGAGTTAGGGATACAAGAATCAGGACTAGATCAGTTAATTAAGGCGTCATATTCATTACTAGGCCTAATTAGTTTCTTAACCGCTGGACCGAAAGAAACTAGAGCTTGGACATTAAAAAAAGGACTAAAAGCACCACAAGCTGCTGGCAAAATTCATACTGATTTTGAAAGAGGTTTTATTAGAGCAGAAATAGTAGCTTATGACGATATTGATAACTGTGGAACTTATGCTGTTGCGAAAGAAAAAGGGCTAGTTAGATTGGAAGGCAAGGACTATATCGTAAAAGATGGAGATGTTATTTTGTTTAGGTTTAATGTTTAGGTTGAACGTTTAAATAATACTCTGGTTCTATTTTTATATAAAGCTCGCTCAAAATTATA
>JAJOKQ010000076.1:19136-23092 GCA_021129785.1 Clostridiales bacterium
AACGTTTAAATAATACTCTGGTTCTATTTTTATATAAAGCTCGCTCAAAATTATAATATACTTTGCGCGAGCTTTAATATAATTTAAAACCTAACCCTACTACCTGACTGCATTAAGTGGAACATTTCGTCTGTACTTAAAAAAGGTGCAACTGTAACAAATGTAATTGTTAGAAATACAAAAGTATAACAAAGTGCAACTTTTATGTGAGTCATGTCGTAGCCTTCAATCTTATTTTTTTCAGCCATCCAAATAAATGTAATTAGCAACGAAACTAAAGTGATTATAGTATGTATAACTATTCCTACGTTGTTAAACGAAAGTACATTAGGTAAGACAACTAAATACTCATAGCGGAACATACTCATCATTACAAATAAAAATGAAAAGTACGTAATTAGCATTGTGATTATCGCGTACGTATTTGCAGATTTTTTTGCAAATACAATCATGGCAATAGTAGTCACAATCACTACTAGTACTAAAATTACTAAGAAAGGATATATCAATAGTATCATAGCTGGAATTTTTTCTAGCAAATGTGTAATTATTAACGTAAAAGTTATCTCAATATTTTCATATAATGCACCTGTAGTCTCTGCTACATAATGTCTTACCTGCAGTACTAACGCTAATCCTATCACAACAAATAGCGAGGTTATAGAAACAACTGGGTAATCCAATATTTTATTGATATACTCACTAAATATAGTTTCGGATTTAGGGAGTTTGTAGAACTTTATTACATATAAGATTACTAAAATCAATATAAACGGACTCATATACATAAATGGATTTATAATGTCGCCTATCACTTCTATATCTGCATATTCAGTAATATATCCAAGTGCTATATTTCCCGCTACTTTTGCACTACTTACTTGCTCTTGCAAGCTACTTGTATCTGGTTCTTGTACATGCCCGTGAGTTAACACCCCTGCTACTGTTCCCATATGTCTAAAAGCCATATGTTGAGACATAAAATACTCAAACTCTGTTATATGCTCTACTCCACTTATTCCCGCAATTTTTGAGAGTCTATTCACTAACAGCCTTGATCTTTGTCTAGTAGATTCATCTCTTTCAAATGTAGCTATTATTAGCGGGTCGTCAGCGTTGCTTGCAATATTTTCTAGAACTATTACCTGTGTTCTGTCGTGTGGAAAAATCATATTTCTTGCATAGTCATTAATGCCAACAAAACCAGTATGTTGACCATTAAATGCAGCAAAAACTATTGTTGAGTCAAATGTAACATCATTTTTTTTTATGGTTTCTGCAATTTCTAACATAGTTGCTACAGCTGTTGCGTTATTTGTAATGCTTCTATGAATAGTTCCATGCTCATCTACCCCTAGTCCGTCAAATGATGTCGCAATCATAATATAATTGTCACGACTTCTACTTATTCCTGGTATTATACCTAAAACATTGTGCGTTTCTATTTCACTAAATGTTAATGCTGAATCAACTTCAATGTTATATCCCTTTTTCGAAAACTCAACCAAACTATTAAAAACTTCTTCGCTTACGCCAAGTAGAATTAACCCCCTAGCTGGTATATAAGTATTCTTTAATCCTATCCTAATATCACGTACATTCAATGGACTTGTTTCTTTGTAAATTAGAACTTCAGCGCGTTTTATTTTGATTAACTCTATAATTTCATCCTCGTCAAATCTATTTGATGTAATTTTATCATCTGAGATGTCAATTAGTATTGCCTTATTGTCAAACATTTTCTCTAAATCAGCTAATTCACTATGCTCGGTTATTAAATGTATGTTTCCACTAAACTTTCCGCCCATACTAAAGGAGTCAAATCTCGTTTTAAAATCTTTGCCTTGTACAAACTCTCTTACTAAGCTCCCATTATGGTCTAGTACCTGAAAAACAATTGCAGACTTTAAAGATGGTGCCACGGTTTTGAAATCCGTTAAAAAGCTGCTCCCTGCAGGTGTTAAACCAATTTTACTAAAGTGGTCCTGAATATACCTTATAGTTTTGGCATTTCCTTCGGTAGCAATCATTCTTCCCTCAAACTCATCTGAAATTAAAACATTTAAATGTTCCATAATTCTTTCTGAATTAAGTGATAAGTTGCTCGTTTCTTTTTGATAAGTACAAGCAAAAATAGTAGTTAGTAATGCCATTATTATAAATAAAAGCATAACTATCTTCTTAGTCCCATTTACTATTCTCATATATCCCCCTTAACAAAACTAGTAGCCTGTGCTATTATTTTCTTTTGCACCCGTAACAATGCTCACCGATGCGCTACAACCTAGTCTTGAAGCTCCAGCATTAATCATCTTAATTGCAGTTTCATAATCTCTTATTCCACCTGAAGCTTTTACTCCTAACTCGCTACCTACAATTCCTCTCATTAGCTTAATGTCTTCTATTGTAGCTCCACCTGTACTAAATCCAGTCGAAGTCTTTACAAAGTCGGCTTTTGCTTCTTTTGCGAGGTGGCATGCTTTTTTCTTTTCATCAAAGTTTAAAAGTGATGCTTCAATTATTACTTTTACAATAGCTTTTTTATCTGCAGCATCTACAACTGCTTTAATATCATTTAGAACGTAGTCAAATCTTTTATCTTTGAGTGCTCCTACATTTATTACCATATCGATTTCATTTGCGCCTTTTTTTATTGCATCTTTAGTTTCAAATGCTTTAGTTTCAGAAGTTGATGCTCCTAAAGGAAATCCAACTACTGCTGTTACCTTTACATCACTATTTTTTAATTCCTTTGCCACAAGCTCAACGTAAGAACTATTAACACAAACTGAAAAAAAGCTATGCTCTTTAGCTTCACTGCAATACCTTTTTACATCAACTTCCTTTGTTTCCGCTTTTAAAACTGTATGATCTATATATTTTGATACATTCATATTTTTTGCCTCCTATATATTCATGTGTTCATTAACTAGGCTATATTTTCAAGCAGTAGTTTCTACTTAACTAATTCCACTAAATCATAATTCTTAACCAATGCTGCATTGCCTTCATCAATATCAACGTGCATTTCTAAAGCATAGTTTGCGTTAACTCGTACTAAAACATTTTTAAATGTAATAGCACGTTTTCCTTTAGTTTTAACGCTTACAACTTGTTTATCTATCACTCCAAAACGTTTAGCATCCTCAGTATGCATATGTATATGTCTCGCAGCAATGATTACACCATCTTCTAAGACTACTTCGCCTTTTGGCCCTATTATTTTAAGCCCTGCACTTCCATCTAAGTCCCCTGAATCACGTACTGGGGCCTCTATGCCTAACGCAAAGCTGTCTGTCTTAGAAATTTCAACCTGCGTTTTATTCCTTGCAGGTCCTAATACTCTTACTCCTTTAATAACACCTTTTTTCCCTTCTAAATCTACTTTTTCCATAGCAGCGTACTGCCCCGGCTGCGACAAATCTTTCATTTTTGTAAGTTCATGATCTAAACCAAATAAAACATCAATATGTTCTTTTTTAAGGTGTATATGTCTATTTGAAAGTGCAATAGGTAATTCATTATTATTCATTTTTATCCTCCTTAATTCCTAACTATCTAAGCAATATTATTATACTTTTTTTTGTTATAAAAATCAACTTAATTGTTAAATCAGATAATAGATGATTACATGTCTAAATCTAGCAATCTTTCGTCTTCACCTGAACATTTTTTTTGTTTTCTCTTATGTTTTTCACTTTGAGTATAGTTGTAACACATGCTAAGCCAAACGTAAAACCTGCTGCTGACATATAGTAGATTATATATGGCGTAAAAAAAGGCAAAGTAAACAAAAAAAGAAACAGAAATTATTTCACTTTTATACGTCGCCTTATATGTAAAGTTATTGCTATCTAACGTTTGTTCTTCTAAATCTCTTAAATCGCTCTTTTCTAAAATTTCTACTATATATTTTTTAACTCTTCCATGGGCTTATTCATAATATCTTTGTATAC
>JAJOKQ010000038.1:0-13949 GCA_021129785.1 Clostridiales bacterium
ACTTGTTCTAACTAAAGAATCGTATAGAAAATACATTGGAACGTTAAAAACTAACGGGGTTTTAGTTATTGACTCAGCAATAGATGTTGAGTGCAACAAAACAGATTTCAAAGTTGTAAAAGTACCAATTACAGAGACAGCTATTAATAAAGTTGGTAAGAGTATAGTATCGAATATAGTCGCTTTGAGAGCAATTCAAGAAATAACTGGTATTATAAGTAAAGAAGCACTAGAAAATGCTGTGATTAAACGTGTTCCTAAAGGAATGATAGAATTAAATAAAAATGCATTAAAAGAAGGATATAAATTAATATCTTAGTTTCTTCAAAAATTAAACTGATCATATTCTAAACAAAAGGTGATATTATGATAAGAAAAAAAAATGACCTTCTCTTGCAAATTCAAGCTAATCTATCTGCATTAAGCAAAGGACATAAGTTGCTTGCACACTTTATCATAGATAACTACGATAAGGCTGCATTTATGACCGCATCAAAGCTTGGAAATAAAGTTGGAGTTAGCGAATCCACTGTTGTAAGGTTTGCAAATGCTTTGGGCTTTAAAGGATACCCAGAATTACAAAATGAATTGCAAGAAATTATTAAAACAAAACTTACTACTGTGCAAAGAGTGGAAATGGCCAGGGAATTTTCTAGCGAAAATGAAATGCTAAAAAAAGTTTTTAAGTCAGATATGCAAAACATTAGAAGCACTTTTGAAAATCTAGACCAGAAAATGTTTCAAGAAGTAATAGAGCAAATACTTGAAGCAGACAGAATATATATTATTGGACTAAGGAGCTCAGCTGCTTTAGCTCAATACTTGGGCTTTTATTTAAACTTAATTCTAGATAATGTAATAGTTGTTGGTAATGGAGTTAGTAATGTTTTTGAACAAATGCTTAGAGTATCTAAAAAAGATTTAGTTATAGCTTTTAGTTTTCCTAGATATTCTAATCGAACTATAGAAGCAATAAAATTTGTAAAAGAAGAAGATGTTCCAGTTGTAGCAATTACAGACAGTGTAACTTCGCCTATAGCAAATATTGCAGACTATTGTTTAACTTCTAGTTGCGACATGATTTCATTTGTAGATTCTTTGGTAGCGCCATTTAGTTTAGCTAACACACTAATAGTTGCAGTTGGCATGAGAGAAAAGGATAAAATAGGAGGATACTTGAATAAATTAGAGAAAATTTGGTACCGTTACAATGTTTATGATAGAAAAAGTTAATAGGTACATCTTGCAGAGCCTCCGTTCACAAAGTATAATAAAGCACTCCATTTGGTATAATACAGAAGAATCTTTGGTTTTAATCTGATTAAACTAAAATGTGAGGTGTTTGTATGAAATACAACAGCATAACTGAGCAACTAGAAAAAATTATTTTTAGTTTTCTTATGCTGTTTTTTTGTTCTTTAGTTATTTCCAATGTTATGACGATATATGAACAACGACAGATTGCAATAGGTATAAGCAATTCACACTTTATTCGTGCTGAAAAAGGTACTATTTCTATTAAAATTCAATCCGAAAAACTCTACCATGACTTAGAAATCATGCTAAATGGAGAAGTATATAAGCGTTTTGGAGATAATTTTAGCGTAACAGTAGAAGTGAAAAATTATGACGTGATTCAAATTAACGGATCAATGTATGAAGAAGTTATATATATTGAAATTGTTGAAGCTTCAAATAATATCAATACTGAAAAATTACGTATGAATATTAAAATCAATGGAAACACTGAGATTCTGACTGTTATTATAATATATCACTCTTGTATATAGTAATAAGTTGATGTATAATCTATTTAAGTATATACAAGGAGTGATTTAATTTGGTTTTAGCAATAAGAGGTGCAACTACTTCTAATGGAAATAGTGCAGAAGATATAAATGAATGCACGACTCAAATGATGAGAGAAATAATTAAATCTAACAACCTGGATGAAATTGACGTTGTAAGTATTATGTTTACTGCAACTGCTGACTTAGATCAACTATATCCTTCTGTTTGTGTAAGAGAAAATATTGGGTGGTTAAATACGCCTATTCTTAACTTTGAAGAAAAGAATATCGTAAATAGCTTAAAAAAATGTATACGTGTTTTGATTCATATTAATAGTGACAAACAAAAAAGCATGCTAAATCATGTTTATTTAAAAGGCGCAAAAAAATTAAGACCAGATTTATTAAGCAAATAATCAGCCACCGAATATGGTGGTTATTGTTATCACTAAAACTGATGGACAGCCTTTATCACTATTTTAAAAGGGATAGATTTCAGTTTAAAGGAGGAAAATATATGTGTGTGTTTCAAATTGCGATAGATGGTCCTGCTGGTGCAGGAAAAAGCACCATTGCTAAGAAAATTGCTGAAAAATTAAACTTTATTTACATCGATACAGGTGCTATGTACAGAGCATTAACATACGAAGTTCTTGAGAGAAAAATTGCTATAGATAACATCCAAGAAATTATTCATATTGCAAAAGGTTGTAATATAGCTTTTAAAGACAATGATATATTTATAAATAATTATAAAGTGAATGACGAAATACGTAGTCGACGTGTAAATGAAAATGTTTCGTACATAGCTAAAATTCCAGAAATTAGGAACATGCTGGTTTGCCTTCAAAAGAAAATAGCTTTCAATAGCAATGTAGTCATGGATGGACGAGATATTGGAACAAAAGTTTTACCGAATGCGAATTTGAAAATTTTTTTGACTGCATCTGTTGAAGAAAGAGCTCTAAGAAGGTATAATGAAATAAAATGTAATAATAGTAATGTTGATATTGAAAGTATTCGTAGCGAAATAATAAAAAGGGACAGGATGGATGAATCAAGAGAATATTCTCCTTTAAAAAAAGCCATTAATGCTGTTACTATTGATACTACAGGACTAACAATTAAAGAAGTTGTTGAAAATATTTTGGTTATAGTGAAAAACCAACGTGCAAATAATTAAATTTCAGTACTTTACACAATATTTTTTAGGCAAGAAGGATTTTAATTTTTTTTGTAGAATACTAGTCTAGTCTGTATGTTTTAATAAGAACCATTAATTTTTTTTTATATGTTTACTTTTAAAGCTTGTACGGCATTCGCGTCAATTTAAACCTTTAAATTATGACACAATCAGTGCAAAAGCTATAATACACATTAGCCTCGTGCTTAATGTGATATGTGAGGGATAAAGATGAAAGTAATCCGTGCAGATGTATATGGATTTTGCTTTGGAGTTGAAAAAGCAATTGATATGGCTTTTGATAAAATTTATACAAATACACCAAATGGACCTATATATGCGTTAGGACAGTTAATTCATAATCCACAAGTGATTAAAAAACTTGAAAATGCTGGTGTTCAAATTATTAGTAGTCTTGACAAAATAACATCAGGAACTGTGATAATCAGGTCTCATGGTGTAGGTAAAGAAACGTATGATGTAGCAACTAATAAATCTTTAAAAATTATAGATACAACATGCCCATTTGTGAAAAGAATACAAAAAATAGCATCTCAATATGTTGCTAAAGGATATCAAATTGTCATTGTTGGAAATCCGTCTCACCCAGAGGTTATAGGGATTAATGGTTGGTGTAACAACAAAGCCATCGTTATTAATAACGAAAATGATTTAATAAATATGCCTAAGGCAGATAAAATATGCGTAGTAGCGCAAACAACTATTGAAGCAGATAAATTTGATGATATTTGTAAACCTATTAGCACAAGAGCTAACGAGGTAAAAGTATTTCATACAATTTGCAACGCAACTGAAAATAGGCAAAAAGCTGCTAAGGATTTAGCAAAAAATACCGAAGCTATTATTGTAATTGGTGGCTATAATAGTTCGAATACAAACAAACTAGTAGGTATATGTAAAGAGATTAGACCAGAAAGTACATATCACATAGAAACAGTTAAAGACATAAATATTTTAGAAATGAAAAAATATGAAACAGTAGGGGTTACAGCTGGAGCGTCAACTCCATCTCAAACTATCGAAACAGTGATTTGCAAATTAAATAACCTATGACTAATCCTACGGGTGCACTTTTAGAGTTATTTTAATTGAATAGTATTATTTAAAACTAAATAGGAGGCATTATAATGAGCGAAGATATGAAAAACACAATGGAAGATAATAAAGAAGAAGTAGTAGTAGAAGTGGTTGAAGAAGTAAAAGAAGCAGAAGATACATTAGAAAAATCACAAATTGTAGAAAATGATACAAAAGACACAAAAGATGCAGAAAGTGTTGTGCCACAGGAAGAAGGCATGATGAACATTATGGAAGAAATCGAGAAATCACTAGTACAATTACATCAAGGGGATATTGTGAATGGTAAAGTAATAAGCGTGACTGACAAGGAAATAATGGTTAACGTAAGCTATAAATCCGATGGAATTATTCCTAGAAACGAAATATCTAATGATGATTATATTGTTCCAAGTGAAATTGTTAGTGAAGGCGACGAAATTGAAGTATATGTTATTAAAGTTAATGATGGAGAAGGAAATGTATTGCTATCAAGAAAAAGAGTTGAAATGCAAGATAATTGGAAAGAACTAGAATCTGTTTGCGAGAGCGGCGAAGAAATAAATGTAAAGGTGATTGAGGCAGTAAACGGAGGGGTTATTGCTCTTACAAAAGGGGTTCGAGGTTTTATCCCTGCTAGCTTATTGTCTAATACCTATGTGGATGATCTGAAAGATTTTATTGGTGAATCTTTTAATGTACAAGTAATAGAACTAAACCGTAGAAAAAATAGAGTTGTTTTGTCTAGAAAAAAAGTATTAGAAAAAGAAAAAGAAGCTCTAAAAAAAGAAACTCTAGAAAAACTTGAAAAAGGTCAAAGAATCAAAGGTAAAGTAAGAAATATTGTGTCCTTTGGTGCATTCGTTGATATTGGTGGGATTGATGGATTGATATATATTTCTGAACTATCTTGGAGTAGAATAAAACATCCGTCTGAAATATTAAATGTTGGCGATGAAGTAGAAGTAGATATAATTGATATCGATAAGTCTACCGAGAAAATTTCACTTAGTCTAAAACAAATGCACCCGAAACCATGGGATAAAATTAAGGAAAACTATAATATAGGTGATGTAATCACAGGAAAAGTAGTTAGGATTGTTGATTTCGGTGCTTTTGTAGAAGTGATTCCCGGTGTTGATGGATTAGTTCATATTTCTGAAATTAGCAACAAGTATGTAGAGAAACCAGCGAAAGAATTAGAAGTCAATCAAGAAGTAACTGCCAAAATAATTGACATTAATGTTGAACAAAAAAGAATTAGCTTAAGTATTGCTAAAACTTTAGAAGAAGAAGTTGTCGAAGAAATAGAAGAAGTAAAGAATAAAGTTGAAGAAAAGGAAAAACCTTTAAAAGTTGATGAAAAAAAACATGTAAATGATCATTCTGAAATTACTATAGCAGATATAATTAACAAGTCACATAGTTAAAAAACTTTGAATTAAGGGGGCTAAGAGATGGATAGGTACGCGGATTTTATAAAAAATGTCTATACTCTAACTAGCATAGACTTATCATCATATAAAGAAAAGCAAATGAAGCGAAGAATTGAATCATTAGCAAAAAGAAGTGGTTACGACACATTTGAAAAATATTTTTTAGCCTTAAAAAAAGATAAAAAGGCTCTGAATGAATTTATTAATTATATGACGATAAATGTTTCAGAATTCTATCGTAATCCAGAACAATGGGAAATACTAAAAAAAGATGTTATTCCTCTGCTTTTAAAAGGCAAGAAGAACATAAAAATATGGAGTTCTGCCTGCTCTACTGGTGAAGAACCATATTCTCTAGTAATGATGTTGACAAATTTTTTTCCTTTGGATAAGATAACTATAATAGCTACTGACTTAGATGCAGAAGCTATTAGCAAGGCAAAAATTGGTATGTACTCGGCTAAGAGTATTGAAAACGTGCCTGCAGAATTTCAAAAAAAATATTTTGAACCTAAAGGCAGTAGTTATTTAATTTCCGAAGAAATAAAGCAATGTGTATCGTTTAAACAACATAATCTGTTAAAAGATAAATACCCAGAACAATGTGATTTAATAGTTTGCAGAAATGTGCTAATTTATTTCACAGAAGACGCAAAGGAAGAAATATTTAAAAAGTTCAATGCTTCATTAATTGATAATGGAATACTATTTGTTGGGAGTACAGAACAGATTATACTGCCTAAAAGATTTAAGTTTTCATCTTTTAAGACATTTTTTTATCAGAAAAAGATTTAGACTAAGGAAATAAGAATTGCAAGAATATTGAAAGGAAGTGTGTACGTGGAAACAGAAAAAATCATTAAGCTCTTTTCAGAAACAGTTGGGATTTCGGGTTATGAGACTAATATGTCTGATGTAATTAGAGATTCATTTAAAGAATATTGTGATGACATTAAAACAGATGCTTTAGGAAATTTAGTTTGTTTTAAAAAAGGAAAAGACAAAAACAGCATTATGTTAGCAGCTCACATGGACGAAATAGGTCTTATGGTAAAAGAAATAGATAAAAACGGATTTATTAAATTTGTAAGTGTGGGTGGAATTGATGAAAGAACACTACTATGCCAAGAAGTCTTAGTACACGGCAAGAAAACTCTTTTTGGTGTTATTGGTACAAAACCACCTCATATAGTTCCTATTGAAGACCGAAAAAAATCTATTAAGATTGAAGACCTTTCTGTAGATGTAGGATATAGTAAAAAAGAGTTAGAAAACCTAGTGAAAATTGGCGATGTTATTTCTTTTAAAAAAAATATAACTACTTTACAAAATGGTAGACTAGCAGGTAAATCTATAGATAACAGAGCTGGAGTTGTTGTTATGCTAGAATGCCTTAAAGAACTACAAAGGCAAGACCATGACTTAAATATATATTGTGTAGCAACTGTTCAAGAAGAAGTAACTATGAGCGGGGCGGTTACATCTACTTACAATATAGAACCTGACCTTGCAATAGCAATAGATGTAGGGCATGGCAGAACTCCAGAAACGAATGAATACGATACTATCGAACTTGGAAAAGGTCCAGGAATTACAACGGGTCCAAATATTCACCCAAGTATTTTTAAACAATTCAAAACTACAGCGAAATCACATTATATTGATTACCAAGTAGAAATTGCTGCAGGGCACTCTGGAACGGACGCTTGGCCTATACAAATTTCTAAATCTGGAGTTGCTACAGGACTATTATCTTTACCTCTAAGGTATATGCATACTTCTGTTGAAACTTTAGATATTTCAGATATTAAAAAAACAGCAAAACTTTTAGCACATTTTATAATGGATTTAAACGACAAAAATATGGAGGATGTCTTATGTTATTAAAAAAATTAACAGAGTCCTTTGGCGCATCAGGTGATGAAGGTGCAGTGAGAAAAATTATTAAGGATGAATTAAACGACGTAGTAGATGAATACAGAGTTGATGTAATGGGTAATGTTTTTGCAACTAAAAAAGGCAAAAATAAAAATGCTCCTCATATTGTTCTTTGCGCTCATATGGATGAAGTCGGATTAATGATAAAAGGTATTGATAGTAATGGATATATTAAGTTTGCACCTGTTGGAGGTATAGATCCAAGAGTCCTCGTATCAAAAGCTGTCTATATTGGGGATGACAAAATCCCAGGTATTATTGGTTCAAAAGCAATACATCTTCAAACAAAAGATGAATCTTCTAAAGCTATTCCAATGGACAAGTTGTATATTGACATTGGTTGTAAAGATAAAAAAGAAGCTGAAAAATTGGTTTCTGTAGGTGATTATATATACTTTGACAGCGAGTATGTAGAATTTGGCTCAAATAGTGTAAAAGTAAAAGCACTTGACGATAGAGCTGGATGCGCAATTATTATTGAACTGTTAAAGATAGATTTGCCTGTGACAGTTACTGGAATATTTACAGTTCAAGAAGAAGTAGGACTAAGAGGTTCTGCAGTTGCTGCAAATCAAGCAGATTCAGACCTTGCTATTATTTTAGAAGGAACGCTGTGCGCTGATATTTATGATGAAGATCCTCACTTAGAAGTTACAAAGTTTGGTGGAGGTCCTGCTATTTCAATAATGGATAAAACGTCTATATATAGTAGAACATTAATCGATTCACTAGTTGATACTGCAAACAAGAATAATATTCCATGGCAGTATAGAAGGTCAGGATCTGGAGGAAATGATGCAGGTAGATTTCACACTGCAAAAACGGGAACTCCTTCTTTATCTGTAGCTGTTCCATGTCGTTACGTGCATTCGGCTGTGTCTGTTATGAATAAAAGCGACTATAATAATACAAAAGAGTTAATATTAAAGTATCTTGAAAAAATAGGTGAGGGAGGAATACCAAATGATGAAAATAAATAATGAGCTTCTAAAAAGAATACTGTCTGCCTATGGTCCTTCTGGGTTAGAAAGTAATGTAAGTGAGATAATTAAGGATGAGCTAAAAGATTATGCTGATGAAATGTACAATGACGCATTAGGAAATTTAATCGTAAGAAAAAAAGGTGCTGGCAAAAAAATTATGCTAGCGGGACATATGGATCAAATTGCTCTAATGGTTACTTTTATTGATGATAAAGGATTTTTACGTTTTACAAACGTAGGCGGAATTTCGCCAAGCAATTCGCTCTCACAGCGAGTTATTTTTAGTAACGGAGTTGTTGGCATTGTAGCAAGTGAAAAACTAGATTCAATAAAAGATTTAAAATTAGAGAAACTATTTATTGATATAGGAGCATCTTCTAAAGAAGAGGCAGAAGAAATGGTTACAATTGGTGATACTTGCGTTTATTATAGCGAGCCACTAATTGATGATAAAAAAGTAATAACACCAGCTTTAGACGACAGAATTGGTTGCTATATAATGATTGAAGCACTTAAGAATATGGGCAAAACTGAAAATGATTTGTACTTCGTTTTTACAGTTCAAGAAGAGGTTGGCTTAAGAGGTGCCAAAACAGCTGCATACGGTATTGATCCAGACTATGCATACGCTTTTGATGTTACAGGAACTGGAGATACTCCTAAAGGATATAAAATGGCTGTTAAATTAGGAGCAGGTCCTGCAGTTAAAATTAAAGACAGATCAATACTATGTCATCCAAGAATTAAAGAATATATGATAAAACAAGCAAAAGAAAACTCAATTCCATACCAACTAGAAATATTAGAGTTCGGCGGTACCGACTCTGGTGCAATCCATGTATCAAGAAGCGGAGTTCCATCAGGAGTACTATCAATTCCATCTAGATACATTCATAGCACTTGCGAAATGACGTATATATCAGATATTTTGAATTCTATTAAATTAACGATTAAATTGATAGAAAATGATATTGATGTACCTGCGTAAAAGTTATAAACATTGTTAATTATCTAGATAATAGTGATGCTAAACCAATAAAAAGCTAAAACAATAGCTTCTTATTGGTTTTTTTGTCGAACAAGCTCAATAATTGACTCTATTTGCATTACGAAAGTCTTGAATTTTAAGAGGAAAACTTCAAATTTTGTTGAAATACTAGGTAAGAATGATGTAATTAATTATTTAAAGGAAAAATTGATAGAATCAATAAGTACTTTAGATTATCAAGAAGAAATAAATGAGTTATCAAGAAAAATTGACAATTTAAAATTAGAACTGAATAAACAAAGCAAGAGTGTATTATTAAGTGAAAATGCAGAGCTAAGAATCAAGATGAAAGAAAAAATTCTTTCGCACAAATTCTATAGTAAAGTCACTTAATATTTGTTAGAATAATATAAATCTATCAAATACATAATTGGAGGTAATTATGAAAATACAATTGTCTAAAAAACACGCAGGATTAGCAGACTCAGTTACATTAGCAATTAATGCTATGGCGAAACAAATGAAGCTTGAAGGTGCCAACATTATCAGCTTTGGTGTTGGTGAACCTGATTTTGATACTCCTGATAATATAAGAGAAGCAGGTATTAAAGCAATTAAAGAAGGACGTACAAGATACACTGCAGCCTCAGGTATACTTGAACTTAAAGAAACAATTTGCAATAAACTAAAAGATGACAATCAGCTGGATTACTCCCCAGAAAATATTGTGGTATCTAATGGAGCAAAACATTCTTTATTTAATGCCTTACAGGCTATATGTAACCCAGGAGACGAGATAATTGTTCCAATACCATATTGGGTTAGTTATCCTGAAATGATTAAAATGGCTGATGCAGTTCCTGTATTTATTGATTGTAGCGAAAAAAATGAATTCAAATTAGAAATCGCTGAGTTAATAAAAGCAATAACCCCAAAGACTAAAGCTCTGCTTCTAAACAGCCCTTCAAACCCTACTGGCTCTATTTATAGTAAAAATGAACTAGAAGTTATTGCACAAGTAGCTATAGACAATAATATTTTAATTATTGCTGACGAAATATACGAAAAATTAGTATACGATAATGAAAAACATATTAGCATTGCCTCTTTAAATGATAAAGTAAAAGATATAACAATTGTCGTTAATGGAGTCTCAAAGGCGTATGCAATGACAGGTTGGAGAATAGGTTATACTGCTTCCAATACAGAAATAGCTAATTTAATGAGTAAAATACAAAGCCATTCTACTTCTAATCCTAATACAATTGCTCAGCATGCAAGTATAGAAGGAATAAAAAATTCTGACGCTTCTATTGAAAAAATGAGAATATCATTTGATGAAAGAAGAAAGTATATGGTTAATAGAATCAATAAAATGAATAAGTTATCATGTATTGTCCCAAAAGGAGCTTTTTACGTAATGCTAAACATTTCTAAGCTTATAGGAAAAGAAATAGAAGGTAGAATTATAAATAACTCGTTAGATTTTGCAGAAATTGTTATCTCTAAAGCTAATGTTGCAGTGGTACCAGGATCAGCCTTTGGAGCTGATAGTTTTGCAAGATTATCATATGCTAATTCAATTGAGAATATTAAAGAAGGATTAGATCGAATAGAGAAATTAATTGCAAAATGAAAGGAGAAATATATCTTGAAAAACAGAGAAGTTTACCAAAATCCCTTAATTGAAAGATATGCAAGCAAAGAAATGATGAGAGTATTTTCACCCGACAATAAATTCAAAACTTGGAGAAAACTGTGGATAGCACTTGCACAGTCGCAAATGGAGCTAGGTTTGCCGATTACAAAAAAACAAATTGAAGAATTAAAAAAAAATCAAAATGATATAAACTATGATGTAGCCATTAAAAAAGAAAAAGAAACAAAACACGATGTTATGTCACATGTTTTTGCATACGGGGAGCAATGCCCAAATGCCAAGGGAATTATTCACTTAGGAGCTACTAGCTGTTATGTAGGTGATAATACTGATATAATTGTAATGAAAGATGCTCTTGAAATTATTAAAACTAAGATGATTAACCTATTTAGTGTTATGTCTAAATTTTGTGATGAAAATAAAAATATCCCAACTTTAGGATTTACTCATTTTCAACCGGCACAACTAACAACTGTTGGAAAGCGAGCTTCTCTTTGGTTACATGACTTGTTTATGGATTTTGAGAACCTTGAAAATCAGTCTAGAAGAATGAAATTAAGAGGAGTTAAAGGAACTACTGGAACTCAGGCGAGCTTCTTAAGTTTGTTTGATAATGATGCTTCTAAGGTGCAGGAGTTAGAAAAAAAAGTTGCAAATAAAATAGGGTTTGATTCAACTTTTCCAGTAACAGGACAAACCTATTCAAGAAAATTAGACTACGAAGTACTATCATTGTTAAGCGGAATAGCTCAAAGCATGCATAAGATAACTAATGACATTAGATTACTACAAAATTTAAAAGAAATTGAAGAACCTTTTGAAAAGAATCAAATAGGTTCATCTGCAATGGCATATAAAAGAAATCCAATGAGAAGCGAAAGAATCGCATCTCTCGCAAGATATGTAATTGCCAGTTCTCAAAACGGCGCTATGACATCGTCTACGCAATGGTTTGAAAGAACTTTAGATGATTCTGCTAATAGAAGAATTGTTTTGCCTGAAGCATTTTTAGCAACTGATGCTATTTTAACTATAGCGATAAATGTTTTTGATGGTATGGTTGTATATGAAAAAATGATTCAAAAACATATTGCTGCTGAATTGCCTTTTATGGCTACAGAAAATATTATTATGCAAGCTGTTAAAAATGGTGGAGATAGACAAGAATTGCATGAGAAAATACGTACGCATTCTATGGAAACTGCGAAAGTGGTAAAAATTGAAGGCAAAGCAAATGACTTAATAAAAAGGATAGTTGACGATAAGAGTTTTATGTTAACCAAAGAAGAAATTGATAAGGTAATGGATGCAAAAAAATATATAGGCTTAGCGCCAGAGCAAGTTGATAGCTTTTTAAATGAATACATATATCCTATTTTAGAGGAAAATAAGCCGCTTATTGGTATTGAAGCAGATTTAAGAGTTTAATACGTTATAAGTAAAAAAGAAATATTGGTATAACAATACCATACGATATGGAGGTTTTTTGATGAGTAAAGTAGTAACAATTGAAAAAATTAGTGAGTATGAAGGAAAAGAAATAGTGTTAAAAGGTTGGTTGCTTAGAAAGAGATCTAGTGGTAAAATCCACTTTCTACAGCTAAGAGATGGTACAGGCTTTATTCAAGGAGTGGTTGTAAAGAGCGAAGTTGGAGAAGAATTATTTAAACTTTGCAAAGGCCTCACACAAGAATCTGCAATAGAGGTAACTGGAACAGTTCAAAAAGATGAAAGAGCACCGAGTGGTTTTGAAATTACAGTTAATAATGTATCTATAATTTCTTTAGCAAAAGAAGGTTTTCCAATTTCTAAAAAGGATCATGGAACTGATTTTTTAATGGAACATAGACATCTATGGATGCGTAGCCCTAAGCAAAATGCAATTCTTCGAATTAGAGATGAAATCAATCTTGCAATAAGAATATTTTTTCACGAAAGAGGCTTTACACTAACTGAGCCACCAATAATTACAGCATCGTCTTGCGAAGGAACTACTGACTTATTCGAAGTAGAATATTTCGGTGAAAAAGCTTATCTTTCTCAAACAGGGCAATTGTATGCTGAAGCAACTGCTATGGCACTTGGGAAAGTCTATACATTTGGTCCTACGTTTAGAGCAGAAAAATCTAAAACTAGAAAGCATTTGACAGAATTTTGGATGATTGAACCAGAGATGGCTTTTGTTCAATTTGAAGAAAACTTAAAAATACAAGAAGAAATGGTCGAGTATATAATTCAAAAAGTCATTGATAACAGGCAAATGGAGCTCAAAATATTAGGTAGAAATATCGATGAGCTTAAAAAAATTAAAGGAACTTTCCCTAGAATAAAGTACATTGACACAATTAAACTGTTACAAGATAATGGTTTCGATTTTAAATGGGGTGATGATTTTGGTGCTCCCCAAGAAACTTTTATTGCTGAGCAATATGATAAACCAGTATTCATTACACATTTTCCTAAGGAAATGAAAGCCTTTTATATGCAACCAGACCCTGATGATCCTAAAGTAATATTAGGCGCAGATTTGATAGCTCCTGAAGGGTACGGAGAGATAATAGGAGGCTCTGAGCGAATACATGATTTAGATTTGCTACTTGAAAGAATGAAGGAAGAAAAATTAGAAGAAGAGTTATACGAATGGTATGTTGATTTAAGAAAATACGGTTCTGTGCCTCACTCTGGATTCGGACTAGGTTTAGAAAGAACTGTAGCATGGATTTGCGGCATTGATCATATTCGTCAAACAATTCCTTTTGCTAGAACTCTAAACAGACTTTACCCATAGTCATTTAAACGCAATAGATAGCTATTTTAATATACCTATCTGGTTAACAATTTTATTATAATGAAACTGAAAAGACAAGATAGTTCGTAAAACACTATTTACTAAA
>JAJOKQ010000038.1:14049-20578 GCA_021129785.1 Clostridiales bacterium
TTTTTTACTTTTTTGCGTATTTTTCTAAACCAAGTTTTAATATATTCATTGCTTTCTTTAAATCAGTTTCATTTAGAACATAAGCGATACGTACTTCGTCACGTCCTAGCCCTTCAGTTGCATAAAATCCTTCAGCTGGTGCTAGCATAACAGTTTCACCGTTAATATTAAATTCTTTTAGCATCCATATAACGAATTCTTCTGCATTATCTACCGGCAATTTAGCAACTACGTAAAATGCTCCTGTTGGTTTTTTACATAGTACTCCTGGCATATCATTTAACGATTCATGTACAATATTTCTACGATTTTCATATTCACTTATAACTTCTTCAAAATAACTGTTTGGAGTACCGTATAACCTAGTAGCTCCTACTTGCTCTAATGTAGGTACGCATAAACGTCCCTGACATAGTTTTAGAATCTGTTTTATTAGTTCTTTATTTTTAGAGGCAATAGAACCAATCCTTGCTCCACATGCACTATAACGTTTAGACACGCTATCAATAATTATTACTCTATCTTCAATTTCTTTTATGTTACCAAAGCTCGTATATCCTAGATTGTCATATACAAACTCACGATATACCTCGTCTGCAATAACAAACAAGTTGTACTCTTTTGCTAAACCTGCAATCATGTTTATTTCTTCTTTCGTATATACAACACCAGTAGGGTTTCCAGGATTAGATAACACAATTGCCTTTGTTCTTGGTTTTATCAAATTTTCTATTTCTTCTCTCGTAGGCAAGTGAAATCCATCCTCTGCTTTACAAGTAATAGCAGCAACATTTACATCTACAGCAGAACTAAATCCGTTGTAGTTTGTGTAAAAAGGCTCAGGAATCAATAATTCGTCGCCTGCATCAGCTACTGCAATTATTGAAAATAAAAGCGCTTCAGAACCACCATTGGTAATTAAAATTTCATCTTGTTCAAAACTCATATCATACTTTTTATAGTACTTAATAATTGCTTCAATTAACTCAGGACTTCCTTGAGAAAGAGAGTATGCGATAACTTTCTCTTTGAAATCACGAATTGATTGCATAAAAGATGCCGGTGTTTCAATATCTGGTTGTCCGATATTTAAGTGATACACTTTTTTCCCTTCTTTTTTTGCCTGTAGGGCATAAGGAACTAGTTTTCTAATTGGTGATTCTTGCATAGAAGTAATGCGTTTTGATAAATGCATAAAATAAGTACCTCCTATAATTTATAATTATTATTTCAATTTACACGTATATAATACCATACCATACCTATTAATTGTACTTATTTTAATTGCATTTACTTTTTATTTTTACTGTATTAATGTATAATGATAACACGTGAAATAAATATGGAGGAAAACATAATGAATAAAGGCAATAAAAAATATACGATTATCACCTACGGTTGTCAAATGAACGAGCACGACTCCGAGAAAATAGCTGGAATGCTGCAAAAAATGGGCTATGAAGAAACACAAGATAAAAATGAAACTAATTTAATAATATACAACACTTGCTGCGTGCGTGAAAATGCAGAATTAAAGGTATATGGAAATATAGGAGCATTAAAAAAACTAAAATCAGAACGAGACGATTTAATTCTTGCTATTTGTGGATGTATGATGCAACAACCACAGATAGTAGAAGAAATAAAGAAAAAATATCGACATGTTGATTTAGTGTTTGGAACACATAACCTTCATAAATTTCCTGAGCTTCTTATAAATACTATGCAATCTGACACTACTTTAGTTGACGTATGGAAAGAAGAAGATGGAATTATTGAAGATGTTCCTGTTAGTAGAAAATATGGGATTAAAGCACTAGTTAACATAATGTATGGGTGTAATAATTTTTGTACATATTGTATAATACCTTATGTTAGAGGAAGAGAGCGTAGCAGGAAATTACAAGATATAGTTGACGAAGTTACTAAACTCGCAGGAAATGGCACTAAAGAAATTACTCTACTTGGTCAAAATGTTAATTCTTATGGAAAGACTTTAGATAATAGAATTAGTTTTTCGGATTTATTAAGAAATTTAGATAAGATTAAAGGGATTGAGAGAATAAGATTTATGACTTCTCACCCTAAAGATTTATCTGACGACTTAATCGATGCAATCGCAGAATGTAAAAAAGTATGCGAACATTTACACCTACCTTTTCAATCAGGCAGTAACAAGGTTTTAGATAAAATGAATAGAAAATACACAAAAGAATCTTACTTGGCTTTAGTTGATAAGGTAAAAACAAAACTACCAAATATCGCTTTAACCACTGATATCATAGTCGGTTTTCCAGGAGAAAGCGAAGAAAATTTTAATGATACGCTAGAAGTAGTAAAGAAGGCACGGTTCGATTCGGCATTTACTTTCTTGTATTCAATAAGAACCGGAACTCCGGCAGCTACAATGAACAATCAAATTAATGATGAGCTTAAACACGAAAGATTTAATAGGCTTCTAGAATCAGTTAACTCAATTAGCGAAGATATTAATAAGAAATATCAAAATAAAAATGTCGAAGTTTTGGTAGAAGGCAATAGCCAAAACAATCCTAACAAGCTAATGGGAAGAACAAGGCAACATAAACTAGTTAACTTTGAAGGCGACGTTTCTTTGATTGGGCAGTTAGTGAATGTCAAAATAACAGAGGTAAAGAGATTTTCATTAAATGGGGTTATAGTGAATTAAATAGTTTGAATTCGTAAAATGGATAACAATGCCTTCTTTATGATGCATAGACTTTATTTAAAATCAGAGAAATTGAAAGGAGAAATCAATGAGTGTCTTAGGAAATATTATTTGGTTTGTTTTTGGAGGGCTTTTAGCATCAATAGGATGGGTAATAGCAGGTTTAGTGCTTTGTATCACAGTAATAGGAATTCCTTTTGGTATTCAATGCTTTAAAATTGCTGGTCTTGTATTATTTCCATTTGGAAAAGAAGTTAATGTAGGAAATTTTGGAGCAGGTAGTTTATTAATGAATATAGTTTGGATCATATTTTTAGGATGGGAATTAGCTTTATCACATTTCTTCATAGGGCTAATATTTTGCATAACTATAGTAGGCATCCCATTTGGCTTACAACACTTTAAATTTGCGCGTTTATCATTCTTGCCTTTTGGTGCAAAGATTAGTTAGTATTTTGTTTATACAGTCCACACATGTGGAAACTTGCTCTCTCCTGAAGCGATTGCAAATAAAAAGTTGAAATGTGTTTGCAATAGAATATACAGTGACTTAAGAAAATAAAAATCGCTACAAGCAATCCTAGACAGGAAGAAAGCTCTGCAACTAATCAGTAAATGAATAAAACGAGTAAACCAACGAGTGAATATATTTTTTGTCTGAGCCTGCTGTCAATACCTTTTGATAATGTCAGTAGAAAACGTGCTAATTATCGCGTGAAAATGTCAGTAAAAAACACAAAACAGTATTTTTAAAAGTTTATGAACGCAGTCGTTTCGTAGAAGCGCAGGCAATAAAAAAGTGTCACTGTTCAGAGATAAATGTTAAATTAACCATATGGAGGGAAATTATGATAACATCAGAAGCAATCAAAAGAAGACTGTGGGAAGGTGCCAATGAGTTAAGAGGCTCAATGGATGCAAGTCGTTATAAGGATTATATGTTGGGGCTAATGTTTTATAAGTTTTTGAGTGATAAAACATTAGAAACTTTTAGAATAACAGCAGGCGTTGAAAAAGCAACTGAAAAGGAACTAGTTGAAGAATATATTAAAGCTAAAAAGGAATATGGTGAAGCACTTGAGAAAATGATTCAAGATGTTCTTGGATACTTTGTGTCACCAGAATACTTGTATCAAATTTGGTTAAAGGATATTAATGAAGGAAATTTTGAAGTACAAAAGGTTGCTGATAGTTTAAATAACTTTGAAAGGTCAATAGTAAGTTCAGGGGAAGTTAATGATTTTAAAGGTCTTTTTTCAAGTTCTACCTTGGATTTAACTGATACTGCCCTTGGAAGCAATCTTCACGAGCGTAGTAATAATATAAAAGCATTGATATTATTATTTTCAGACTTAAATATGGTTGCACTCCAAAAAGGTGACATATTGGGAGATGCTTATGAATATTTAATTGGTCAGTTTGCTATGGAATCAGGAAAAAAAGCAGGTGAGTTCTATACGCCACATCGAGTAAGTGAAGTAATGGCACAGATTGTTGCTAAAACAACTGATATTAAATCAATTTATGACCCAACTGTAGGATCGGGTTCATTGTTATTAACTGTAAAGAAACATTTGAGTAAAGATCAGCAAAAAGATTTGTCTTATTATGGCCAAGAAAAAAATACGGCAACGTATAATTTAGCACGAATGAATTTATTGTTACATGGTGTAAGACCTGAAAAAATGACAATAAGAAATGGAGATACATTAGGAAATGACTGGCCAGAAGATCCTGAAAATCCTAATGAAGGTGTGCAGTTTGATGCCGTTGTTATGAATCCACCATATTCAGCAAAAAATTGGAATAAGGCAGGATTGAAAGTCAGTGACCCACGATTTGAAATTGGAGGTGCTTTACCACCGGATTCAAAAGGGGACTATGCATTCTTATTACATGGTTTATATCATTTAGGTATAAAAGGTACAATGGGGATTGTACTACCACATGGTGTACTATTTAGAGGTTCATCTGAAGGAGAAATTAGAAAAAAATTGATTGATAAGAATCAAGTTGATGCTGTTATTGGTCTTCCTAGCAATTTATTCACAAATACTGGGATACCTGTTGCAATTATTATTTTAAAGAAAAACCGTAATATATCAGACCCTGTGTTAATGATTGATGCTTCTAATAACTTTATAAAAGTTGGTAAGCAAAATGTATTACAGGAAAGAGATATTGCTAAAATAGTAGATGTATATATTAGTAAAGATGAGATCGCTGGGTTTAGTCATCTAGCTACTCGTAATGAAATTATTCAAAATGAATATAATATGAATATACCAAGATATGTACAATCGCTTGAAGAAGACATAGCCCATGATGTTGATGCACATTTATTTGGTGGTATTCCAGAAGAAAACATAAATGAACTAAAGATACTGCATGAATTGGTACCAGAAGTATTGGAAAAAAATATAGAAGAAATTCGACCGGGATATGTAAGGCTGAAAAAATCTATAAAGGAAATAACAGATATAATATTAAATCATGAACATATATTATCACTATCTAAAGAATTAGAAGTTGAAATCACTGAGTATATCTCTAAATTTTGGGCTGAGTTGAAAAGTATAACTACTGAATCTAATTTAGTAGATTTAAAAGAGAGAATGCTTGATGAGATAAAACAAATCTTGTATAGATTTGATCATATAGATGTGTATGCTGGGTATCAAATTATTGCTGAAATATGGAAAAATTCATTGGCTAATGATACAGAGTTAATTGCAATTGAAGGATTTTATAACGTTGGACGGATGAGAGAACCAAATATTGTTACGAAAGGAAACGGTAAAAGCAAGCGTGAGGAACAAGACGGTTGGAATGGCAGTATAATACCTAATGCATTAATTGCGCAGCTTCTTTATAGAGAAGAGCAGAATGAATTAGATAATAAACGTAATAAAATTCATGAATTAGAGACAGAGCTTACGGATCTAGTAGAAGCTGCAAAAGTAGAAGATAGCGAAGAAAATGATGCGCTAGTAGAAATTATTAAAAAGAATAAAGATGACGAATTAGGCGATTCATTTGATAAGAGTGCTCTGAAGTCAGAATTAAAGGCAACAAAAAAAGGGTCAGATAAATATAAGTTTTTGAAAAAGGTAGATTGTTTGATTGCAGATAGCGGATCACTATCAAAAGAATTAAAAAATGAAGAAAAAGAGCTTTGGGATGCAGTACAAGAGAGAATATTAATTCTAACTGATGATGAAATAGATAAGTTGGTATATCATAAGTGGTTTGGAAAAACAGTAAATGATATTGTTGATTTAATATATGTATTAGTGAAAAGTGAATTAAGTGTTTTACAAAAGTTAGAAGATCGATATTCTGATACATTAGATGAAATTGATGAGCAAATTGAAAGCGTATTGCTTGATTTTGAAATGCTTAAAGATGATTTGGTGGTGGGATAATGGCTGAAACAAAAAAACTAATACCGAAGAGAAGGTTTAAAGAATTTCAAAATGCTGAAGCTTGGGAACAGTGTAAGCTTAATAATTTAGGTAACACTTTTACAGGTTTATCGGGGAAAACAAAAGATGATTTTGGTCATGGTGAAGGTAGATTTGTTACTTATATGAATGTGCTTTCTAATTCATTAGCTGATTCGAAAAATGTTGGAATTATCGAAAATGATGAATCTCAAAATAAAGTTAAATACGGGGATGTTTTCTTTACAACATCATCAGAAACTCCAGAAGAAGTAGGAATGAGCTCTGTATGGCTTGAAAACACAAATAACGTATATTTAAATAGTTTTTGTTTTGGTTATAGACCAACTGCTGAAATTGATCCATATTATTTAGCATATATGTTAAGATCACCAGG
>JAJOKQ010000043.1 GCA_021129785.1 Clostridiales bacterium
AGATAATTTTTCGACTTTTTTAATATCAACTGTATTCTCCTTAAAGTTTTTTAACATTTGTGCAGGAGTTCCTGTTTTGTTTTTTCTACCATAATAGGTTGGGCAAGTACTCATTAGATCTACTAGAGAAAATCCTTTTTTTAACATAGCTTTTTCAAATAATTTTACTAAAGGCTTTACATGATACGTTGTCCCTCTAGCTACATATGTTGCACCTGCTGCCGCTGATAGTGTGCAGATATCAAAAGGTTTTTCTATATTTCCATATGGAGCTGTAGTTCCGTAATCTGTAGTTGGTGTGGTTGGAGAGTACTGACCTCCAGTCATTCCATAAATATTATTATTGAAAACGATTGTAGTAATATCAATATTTCGCCTAGCTGCATGAATTAAGTGGTTTCCACCAATAGCTGAGCAATCGCCATCACCTGTTACTACAATGACCTTTAAGTCAGGATTAGCTAACTTAACACCTGTAGCAAAGGCTAATGCTCTCCCATGTGTAGTATGAAGTGTATTATAGTTCATATACCCAGAAGTTCTTGAAGAACAACCGATGCCGGATACTATGCATACTTTCTTTTTATCGTACTTTAAATTATCAATAGCCTGTGCAATTGACTTCATAGATATTCCGTTGCTACAACCAGCACACCAAAT
Organism: Clostridiales bacterium; assembly: GCA_021129785.1. GTDB lineage: Bacteria > Bacillota > Clostridia > Peptostreptococcales > NVVX01. The sequence continues at coordinate 661 of JAJOKQ010000043.1, forward strand.
ATGTTGTAATTTGTCTGTTCTTATATTATCTTTAATCAACTTTACATATGCCACATCCCTTGCACCAATCTTCAGTAATGAGCAAACTTTTCTCAGCTTTTAGCCGGTTTTCTTGCATTATGCAAGTTGCGTTCCAAGTTCTTTTGACATATTTTTAACGGTCTATACATATAAAAAACCACTTCATTAGAAGTAGTTTTTATATGTATAGATTAAAGTTTTGTTTCTAGATTAATATTAGAATTGGAGATTCTTTTATACGGGATGAGTCATTTCTTCTTCATTATACAGCGTTGTTTCTATTCTATTTTTTTTTGCCCACCTGTTTTTAAAATAAAGCATTGCTACTTGTGGGAACAAGGCATATGATAAAATATCTTCTTCTTGCTCTAGGTATTCTTTCATTTCATTTTTGAATTTATCCATCTGTGGTTCAATTAAGTCGGCAGGTCTACAAGTTATTATCTTAGCTTTGCCAACGATTTTTTCTACAATTTCTTGTTTTATTGGAATAGTTGGTTTACCATATAGCCCTTTTACATAGTCTTTTACTTCTTTAGGTATCATTTTATATCTTTCAGCTAAAACCACATTAAGGACCGCTTGTGTTCCTACAATTTGGCTAAGAGGTGTAACTAATGGAGGATACCCTAAATCTTCTCTTACTCTTGGTACTTCTTCTAACACCTCTTGGAACTTATCTAATTTATTTTGTTGTTGTAATTGTGAGACTAAATTAGACAACATGCCCCCAGGCACCTGATATACAATAGTTTTTGTATCCACTCCTAGAACTTTTGTATTAATTAGTCCGCTAGACAGATACTTTTCTTTAATTGGCTTAAAGTAGTCTGCCACCTCAGATAGAGCGTCCATATTTAACCCAGTATCGTAAGGTGTGTCGCGCAGAGTAACTACTAGCGATTCTGTCGTAGGCTGACTTGTTCCTGCAGAAAAAGGAGATATAGCTGTATCAAGTATATCTACTCCTGCTTCAATTGCTTTTAAATAGGTCATTTGTGCAAATCCACCTGTGCAGTGACTATGCAAATTAATAGGCAGTTTGATTTCTTTTTTAAGTTTCGTCACAAGATCAAAAGCTGTGTAAGGAGTTAAAATCCCTGCCATGTCTTTTATACAAATTGTATCTGCACCTAAGTTTTCCATTTCTTTTGCTTTTTTTACATAGTACTCTATATTGTGAACAGGACTAATAGTGTAAGAAATGCAACATTGCGCATGTGCACCTTCTTTTTTTGCCGTTTTTAGAGCTGTTTCTAAATTTCTAACATCATTTAGTGCATCAAAAATTCGAAAAATATCAATCCCATTATGCACTGCTGCTTTAACAAATGCAATTACAACATCATCGGGGTAATGTTTATAGGCTACAATATTTTGTCCTCTTAATAACATCTGCAGTTTAGTGTTTTTGACTTTGCTCTTAATCTTACGTATTCTTTCCCAAGGATCTTCATCTAAAAACCTTAGTGCAGAATCAAACGTCGCTCCACCCCACATTTCTAATGCATGGTATCCAACCAGGTCAAGCTTTTCAACTATGGGCAACATTTCCTCTGTAGTCATTCTTGTAGCCGCTAGGCATTGATGAGCATCTCTTAATACTGTTTCTGTAATTTTAGCCATTTTCTTGCTCCCTTCTTTTTTACATTTACAAAATGAGTTTGTATGTTTTTCAAATAAAATAATAATTATGAGATTGTTTAAGTATATTTTACCACAGAATAATGCTGAATGATATTTTTTTAACAATAACCTCGGTTCTATTCATCATTCACATCTTACGATTTGCAACCTTTTATAAAAAAAATTTCTGGTTTGCAGTAAAAATATTTTTCAAAATTGAGTTCTTTTAAAGAAGGATTATCTTCTTTCATAATTACAGCATTAAACTCTTTTTCCTTTACCAATTCCTCAAAATCTTTTAGATTCTCGTGCAAATAAAAAGAATTCAATTCATTATCTTTTTTAAGAAGAACTAATTCATGTCCCTCTGTTAATAAACAATTAAGAGTTGCTCTTAAAAGACCATCTCCTAGTCCTTTATTTCTTTCTCTAGAAATAACAAATAACATTTCAATTATTGGTGTTTTACAGTTTTTATACAATATTTCAGAAATGCCTAATATTTTTTTCTCCTCTAATACAATAACATAGTTTGATGAATGATTAAATTCATTTTTTAAATTTAATTGATTTTCTTTAAAAAATTCTTCTATCATTGAAAAGTCTCTTTTAAGTGCAGTTTTAATTTCAATCATTAAAATGTCACCTCTTCGTTAACTGTTTAATTTCATCTTGACTCAAATATCTCCAGCTTCCTTCTTGCAAATCCCCTAATATCAATTTTCCTGTAGCTATTCTTTTTAGTTCAATTACAGGATGATTAATTGCGTGGCACATTTTTCTCACTTGTCTATTTTTTCCTTCTGAAATTTTAATTTCTACTGTAGCTTTATTGTCAAAGTGCTCAATTATTCGAATTTTAGCAGGAGAGGTTACATAATCTTCTACGTGTAACCCTTCTCCAAACAATTTCAACTCTTTTTCTGTGGGTATCCCCTTTATTATAGCAATATATGTTTTTTCTACTTTATGTTTCGGGTGTGTCAAAGTATATGTCAACTCACCGTCATTAGTCAAAATTAAAAGTCCAGATGTATCATAATCAAGACGTCCTACTGGAAATATTCTCTCGTTTAAATCTATTAAATCAATTACTTTCTTTCGGTCAAATTGATCACTAACAGTAGTAATATATCCTTTAGGCTTGTGAAGTACAATATATATTTTTTCTTCTACTAAGTCTATTTTTTCACCATTTACAGTAATTATATCTGCACCTGGCTCAATTATATGGCCCATCTCTTTTATTATAATATTATTTACTGTAACTTCTCCTAGTCGAATTAGTTCTTCACTTTTCCTTCTAGAAGCTACACCACATTTTGCTAAATATTTTTGTAATCTCAAATGATCACCTCAAGTTTATTGTAACAAATTACTTTATTAATGCCAATAGAAAAATTATAATACACAGTATTCTTTTTAAGAACAGGAGATTCCCTTGTAAATATTCATATTTCTACATTTTTCGACTGGAGTCACGGGGTCAGATACCACCTACAAGTATCAAGTTCATATCTCAGTTCAACTAGTTTAATAGTATTATTTGTACAGACTTCACAAGTATAGATTAACATATTATTCCCGGCAAATTTATTTAATTCTTTGTGTATAATCCTTTCAATTTTGATTGTAATTTTTTCTTGCTCCTCATTTAAGAGTTTAAATTTAACTGGAGTAATATTTCCTTCAAAATCAAAATATGCGATCATGAATACTGATTTTCTTGTTGGTTTCATCGTTTGTCTCCTTATAAATTACTTGATATAGACGGATAATCAGCAGCTTCTTCTATATCTCCTGTTCCACCTAAGAGAGGTTTGTGTACACTATCTGCAAATACTCCCCTCATAATTGATGTTTTCCCATACTTTTCTCTTATTGAATCAACTATTTGATCTAAATTATTTTGTTTTTCTTTGTCCGCTACATCAAAAATAGATAGTTGTTCACTTCCATCAGCTTTAACAACACAGGCTCTCACCCCCAATTGCCTTATTTTTTCTCCGCCCCAGGATTCATCAAACAATTCCTTTACAGTATTAAATATCTCGTTTGTTATATCTGTAGGTGTAAAAAGTTTTCTTTGGTGAGAGTAGGTCTGAAGCTCTGAAGTTCTAAAAGAAACGCTTACAATATTACAATAGTAATTGCCTGCTCTCATTCTTAGTGCAACTGTTTCTGTTAACGACAATAAAATTTTATAGGCAGTGTCTTTGTCTTCTACATCAAATTTGATAGTGCTACTATTGCCTATTCCTTTTGCTGGTACTTTAGAGTCTCTTTGTACTTGGGAATTTTCTATTCCATTTGCATAGGAACGTATTATATTCGCATAAGATTTAAATTTATACTTCAACAATTTCTCATTAGCTTCTGCCAATTCACCTATTGTATAAATATTTAGTTCTTTTAGTTTTTTTTCTGTCTGTTTACCTACCATATATAATTCTCTTACCGGTAGTGGCCAGAGTTTAGTTTTAATTTCACTTGGCCATAGGGTATGAACCATGTCTGGTTTTTTTAATTCACCTGCCATTTTAGCTGTTAGTTTATTGTTTCCAACACCTACATTTACTGTGAAGCCTAATTCATTTTTTACTTTATTTTTAATTTTATATGCCATAGAAACAGGACAACCATAGTCTTTTTCCATTCCTGTATAATCTACAAAAAACTCATCAATAGAAAATCTCTGTATATTTGGAACATATAGTTGCAATAATTCACCTAATGCTTTACTACATTTTTTATATAATTGATAATTTGGTGGCACAACAACTAAATCAGGACATTTTTGTCTTGATTTCCAAAGAGGTTCACCAGTTACAATGCCATAGGATTTCGCAGAAATGCTTTTAGCAAGCACAATTCCTCTTCTATCCTCTGTTGAGCCACCTACTACTGAAGGAATGTCTCGTAAATCCTGTTTACTTCCTTTTTGCATTTCATATGTAGCTTGCCACGACAAGAAAGCAGAATTGACATCAATGTGCATAATTATTTTTTGATTAGTATTTGAACCCATGAGCATCACAACCTATTATAATATACTAAAGAACATATTTGAACATATGTTCTTTAGTATTATAACACTATTCTACAAAAATAAAAAGAGGTATTTAGAAAAAAAGAATTGCTATTTCTCAAAATACCACTTAGACTAATTTTATAAATATTTAGTAAATTCAAACTCTCCACTTTTTTTGCTTTTAAGAGCCTTTTTATCTAAAATATATAAATTGAGTTTCTTTATCTATTATATTTTAGAGTCAAGACTCCCACTTCTTCAAGTGGGAATTTCCAAGGGGGTAGAATCCCCGTTCCCCGATGTTCAGCATAGCTGGACGAGTTCACTCTCTCAAAATAGCTTGCACCAGTAAATGTAAATCTTTTCTTTAAGCCTTCTTTCTTTAAGATTTCCTCATTTGCATAAGCAATCAAATCTCCAGTAGCGAGATTTCTAGGTAATTTTAGAAGTGGAATACCAAGAGCTAGTCGTATACTATTGTGTCTTGCTAAGCTCCCTGTTACAATTGCTTCAGTGTGCCAACAAAAAGTCCTGCTTTTTCATCAGCGCATAAAAGATTGCTAATACCTTGGCTAGGATATATACCTGATAAGTTTTTACTTGTAAAAACTTATTCTAAAAAGTAAAGTATGCTGCAATAGCAACAAAAACAATAGTAGGAATAAGCACTGACACACAAGCTTTAATTTTACTTATTTTATGAGTTACGCTAATTCCAATAATAGCAACTATAATATACCAGATATTAAAAACATCTAAGCTTGCAAGTAGCATATGACTAGCTGATCCTAACTTGTCTTCTGTTAATAACATTGCAGGAGAAAAAGAAATAAATATATTATTTGTAGCATATTGAACGAAACTTAAAATGAACATGCCAGCTAGAGAAATATACGTGCTATGGAATATAACACTGAGAGTTGTTTTGAGAGTTGCTCTTCCTTGAACTAAGAGAGAAAGACCATGTATAATTATTCCACTTACTAAAGTTACTAAAATAGTACCTAGACCTGCAAATCCTATTACTGAATAAACTGACATATTAATTATGGACTCACTTGGCATTTGACCAGAATCAATAAAACTTTGTATCATAATTTCTCTAGTTAAGTCAATAGTAATAATCGCTGAAAATGTCGCTACCATAAAGATTACTATAATAGGAAACAGTATTGTTGGCTTTGCAATAATATCTTTCATAGTTTTAGATGGCTCTATGAAAGTATTAATAAACCTTGAGGTAGAAGATAGTTCTCTTTGAGGTAATTCTTCTACAAACTCGTCTAAAATTTCATTTTCTGTCACTTCATCAGTATCGACTGATTTAAACTCAGTTTCTTCAACTATTTCTTCATTTCTGGTTTCATTGTCATTCATCATGTTGCCCCCTATTTTTTCGTTTTCAAACATATATTTCTAAAACCATATATTATTCATACCTCAATGCATCAATTGGATCTAATTTTGCTGCTTTGTTAGCAGGATATAATCCAAAGAAAATACCTACCCCCGCTGAAAAAGCTACAGCTATCAAAACTGTTGTAAAATCAGTAGCTGGAGGTACTTTCACAAAGATTGCAATGACGTACGATAATCCAATTCCTAATGTAGTGCCTATTGCTCCACCTATTCCAGAAATAATAACTGCTTCAACTAAAAATTGATTCATTATATCTTTGTGTTTTGCTCCTAGAGCTTTTCGTATTCCAATTTCTCTAGTTCGCTCTGTTACTGAAACTAACATTATATTCATAACTCCAATCCCTCCAACTAAAAGAGAAATAGCAGCTATAGCACTAATTACTGCAGTTAAAACGCCCATAACATTATTAATTATCTCAAGTTGACCTTCTGCACTATGTCCAACGTACTTATTTTCACCAATATTTCCTCTTCTTCTTTCAATCAAGCTAATCATTCTGTTCATTGTCTCATTCGGTTCATACTCAGCATTTAAATTCATTTCTATTACACTATTTAAATCATGCAAGCCATATATTTTCCTTAGCGTTGATATAGGAAGATATAAATTAGAAGGTTGCTCAAATCCAACCATATCAGCAAACATTGATTTAGGTGTTTCATATATGCCTACTATAGTAAATGTCGTAGTGGTTCTTCCTGTAGAGATTAACAGTCTTTCTCCTAAAACATTAGTACGTCCAAACATATCGATAGCTAGCTTATCATCAATAACTATTGAATAGCGTCTTGACTGTATATCATTAGGCAATAAGAATCTACCACTAAGCATTTTTAGCTTAGCTATTTGACCATATTCTTCACCGACACCATTCATGTTAACAACTGTTTCTTCGTTATTTCTTGCTCTATTTATTACTGTTCCTGTTCTACTTCTAATTACTGAAATAGAATCAATTTCACTTGGAAAAGCTCTCTTTAACGCTTCTACATCTTGATCAGTAAATAAGTCTGATCTAAAAATTTTTTCCTCCCAATTTGTTACAATGGCAATTCTATTTGCACCAAATCGTTCGAATTCAGCTCCAATAGACTGTTCGGCTCCACTTCCTAATGCAACAATAGCAATAACAGAAGAAATCCCAATAATTATTCCTAGCATTGTCAGTAAAGATCTCATTTTATTAATCCAAATAGCATTAAAAGCAATTTTTATGCTCTCTATTAAATTCATATAGAATCCCCCAGCACTGATTTTGAAACGTCACTAACTATTTCTCCATCTTTAAAAGTAATAATTCTTTTGGCTTGTTCTGCGATGTCTTGTTCGTGGGTAACGACTATTATAGTTGATCCTTCACTATTTAACTTTTTAAAAATTTGCATAATCTCTTCTGCTGATTTTGAATCTAAATTACCAGTAGGCTCATCTGCTAAAATAATTGCAGGGTTATTAACTAAAGCTCTTGCAATTGCAACTCTTTGTTTTTGTCCTCCTGATAGCTCGTTAGGTTTGTGACAAGTTCTATCTTCTAAGCCAACTCTTTTTAATGCTTCAAGAGCTAGTTTTTTTCTGTTCTTTGACTTAGCATAAACCATAGGTAGTTCAACGTTTTTTAACGCACTTGTTCTTGCTAGCAAGTTAAAAGACTGGAATACAAATCCAATTTTTTTATTTCTTATGTAGGCAAGTTTATCATCTACAAGTTTATCAACCGTAGTATTGTCTAAGGCGTACTTTCCTTTTGTTGCTTTGTCTAAACAGCCTAAAATATTCATTAAAGTAGATTTACCTGAACCTGAAGGACCCATTATGGCAACAAATTCACCTTTTTTAATTTCAATATCAACGTTTCTAAGTGCCACCACTTTAATTTCGCCTGTTTTATATATTTTCCAAAGTCCTTTAATCTCAATCATTAGTTTCTACCTTCAATTGTTCTAACTAACATTCCCTCTTTAGTGCTTTCAGTTGGATTTAAAAGTATTTGATCACCCTCATTAATACTTTCAGATATAATTTGCACTACTAAATCTCCAGCAATACCAGTTTCAACGTAATGAGATACAGTTCTATTATCGACAATTGTAAACACAATATTATTTCCTTCAGAGTCGATAAAAATTGCTTCATAAGGTATTGCTATAGTATTTTTGGCACTCGCAGTTACAATTTCAACTTGCGCAGTAAGATTTGGTTTAAAAAGTTTGCTTTCGTTTTGTAAATCAATAGTTATTTCTACAACAGTTTCTTGTCCTTGTGCAGTATTTATCGTTTCAGCACGTGAAGCAATATTTGATACTTTTCCTACATACTCGTCTTCTGACACACTATCACTTGTCACTTTAACAATTTGACCTATTTTAATGTTTTTAATATCAAACTCACTAATGTGGGTTATTACTTGCATATTTTCTAAGTTTTCAATTAAGAAAACTGCAGTTGCTTGGTTAACTATAGCTAATTCTTCAACAAAAACATTAGTTATTACTCCGTCAATTGGAGAAAGTATTTCAAAATCGATTAACTCACTTTTCATATTTTCTAAATTATTTGTTATCGAGGTAATAATAAGTTTTTGAATTCGTATTTGTGAAGCTAAGTCAGTTTTAAAAGTATCGAAATTTCTTTTAGTAAGCATTAAGTCATTATATGCCCTATCTAATGTATTTTTCGCACTAGTTAATTCTTGCGCACTTATGGATCCGACATCTAAGAGTTTCTTTTTATTCTCGTAGCTATTCTTAGTATCTTCATAAAACTTTCTTGCATTTTCTATAGCAATTTCTAAATGTATTGTGTCATTAGTTAAAAGTTGATTTAAGCGCTCTCTTTCGATATTTAATTGTATCTGTGTGCTTTCTATACTCTTATGTAAGTCAGAGCTATCGAATCTAGCGAGGAGTTGGCCATAGACAACTGAGTCGCCTTCTTCTACTAATAATTCAACTAGTTTACCACTTGTGTTTGGTGTAATTGTTCGTGTTTCTTTAGCAATTATATGACCACTCGTAAAAACAATGGATTCTAAATCTTGAATCTCTACGTTTGTTGTTGTAACAAAAATTGCCTTTTCAGATTTCTCTCTATTACCCATAAATATTGCAGCTCCAATTATAACTAGAATTACAATGAGTCCTAGTACAATAAAAATTATTTTTTTCTTTGATTTCGCCAAAATATAACCCCCAGATTAATTCAAATATTTATGCTTAATATTACATGTATAAGCATATCTTGTCAAGACAGTATTAGCTAGTACGCTAAATTTTTTAGGAAATAAATAGCACTACCGCTCAGTTTTAAAATCACATCCAAGTTCTTTTGCTAGTTTTTTTGCATCTCGAATATCTTCATCCCCCCAGATAGACCAACTGCCTTTCAAAACGTCACCTACATAAATTTCCACTTTGTCTTTTTTAAGAATCATAATTTTATTGTTATCTTTATTCATCTGCTCTACTTGCTGTTTAATAGCTTCTTCTGGATCAACTCCTAATACTTTCATGGCAATAAATAGACAAGACATTGCATCTTGAAGCTCTTTTTTAGCTTCATCAATATTGCCTTTCATTAAAGCTTTTAAAGATTCAGCAGTTTCTTCATTTAAATGACTAATAGCCGTTTTAGGATCATTAGTTGCATATTTTCTATTATCCCATATCATTTGAATAGCTTTTTTAATTTCCATATAAACCTCCAAGAAGTAACATTATTTAACTCTATTATACTATTTATGAGAACTTATATCAAATTATATTATTGACATTTCTCACTGTTTTTCCAGCAATTCTTAAGTCTGATCCCATCTTAGCCAAAACATGAGTGAACTCGTCCAGCTATGCTGAACATCGGGGAACGGGGATTCTACCCCCTTGGAAATTCCCACTTGAAGAAGTGGGAGTCTTGACTCTAAAACATAATAGATAGATAAATTTTAGTTTTTTTCTTTTATTAAAGCCGATTGTCTGATTAAGTCTAGAAAAGGAATTGTAATCGTATATCTAAGCAAACCACAAAAAGCAGTCGCCTTTAGGTCGATTTCATCATTATTCTCTTTTCTTTTAATATTAATTTGTAGTTTTATTTTAGACTCCATTAAAAAGCCTATAAACAAAATAATAAAGCATAAAATATATATTGCATTCAACTGCCATCAGCATACTTTGTATTAGATTTATTTCAATCTATATCTTCTTTAATTATTCACATTTTTGATGAAACTACCCTTAATAATTTTTTGCTAAAAAAGTATTGACTTTTCTCGAAAATAGTTTACATTTATTATAGGTAAACTTCAAGTTTACTTTAAGTGCCTTTATTTTTCAGAGTTAGGTTCAATAAAACAATATTAATATTTTTTGGAGTTGATAGTTTTGAATATTGGGGAGAAAATAAAAAGGATTAGGACTCTTAATGAACTTACTCAAGAAGAATTAGCTAATCGTTGTGACTTGACTAAAGGTTTTATTTCTAAAATAGAGAGAAATCTAACCTCACCATCAATCTCGACATTAAATGATATTCTCGAAGCACTTGGAACAGACATACAAGAATTTTTTAATGAAAATGTACAAGATAAATTATGTTTTGTAAAAGATGATGTCTATGAAACAGAAAATCATGAGTTGAAACATAAAATATCTTGGTTGATTCCAAATGCACAAAAGAACTTAATGGAGCCAATTTTAATAGAAATTAAAAGCGGAGGAACAAGTAAGATTGAAGATCCTCACCCTGGTGAAGAATTCGCTTATATTCTAGAAGGTTCTGTAAATTTATGCTTTGGGAATAAAAAAACAAAGGTAAAAAAAGGTGAAAGTTTTTACTTTCAATCGACGCAAGTTCATTATATTGAAAATGTAGGAAAAAAAAATGCACTTGTTATTTGGGTCTCTTGCCCACCATCTTTTTAATGTCAAACTGACATCTAGGCTACATGACTGTTAGTGTTACTAGCAAACCAAGTTTAAACTAGCCCAAACATTATCGGTAAATATTATATTTAGAGAAAGGACGTGGTATTTATGGAGAATTTAGGAAGACATATTTTGGCAGAATTCTATAACTGCGATGAAAATATTTTAAATGATCACAAACTTATTGAAGACTACATGGTTCAAGCTGCAAAAGAAGCTAATGCTACTGTTGTAACAAGTAATTTTCACATGTTTAATCCTTGGGGTGTAAGTGGCGTTGTTGTAATACAAGAATCACATTTAACAATCCACACTTGGCCAGAATATGGTTATGCGGCAATAGACTTGTTTACCTGTGGTGACGAGGTAAACCCTTGGTTGGCATTTGATTATCTAAAAACCAAGCTAAAAGCTGAAATAACTGAAACCGCAGAGTATCCTAGAGGAATAAATGAGAGAATAAAAAAGTATTCACATAAAAAAATAGATAAGATACAATTCAAACCAGATCTGCTTCTACAAACACGCTAAAGCTCACTACAGTGAGCTTTTATCCACTAATTATTGAAAGGAAGATATTAATGGAATTATGGTATACAGAAGAACAAACAAAAAATATAAAGTTTTCCATAAAAATAAAAGAGCATTTATTTACACAGGAAAGTAAATTTCAAAAAGTAGATATTTTTGATTCATATGAATTTGGTAAACTAATGACACTTGATGGTTTGGTTATGGTCACAGAAAAGGATGAATTTATTTACCATGATATGATTGTTCACACTCCAATGGCTGTTAATCCAAATATGGAACAAGTGCTAGTTATCGGTGGTGGTGACGGTGGTACTGTACGCGAATTGTTAAGGTACGATAAAATTCAGCACATAGATATGGTCGAAATAGACAAAATGGTCTGCGATGTTGCTAAAGAATATCTTCCTACTTTATCATGTGGTTTAAATAACCCTAGAGTTAATCTCTACTATGAAGATGGAATTAAGTTTATTAAAGATAAGAAAAATAAATATGATTTAATCATTATTGACTCTACCGATCCAATTGGTCCTGGCGAAGGACTATTTACTTACGAATTTTATTCAGATTGCTACGTGGCTTTAACAGCAGATGGCATTCTAGTTAACCAAAATGAATCTGCAGTCTATGAAGACAATAGAGTAGAAACTATAAGAGCTACAAAAAAACTTAAAGAAATTTTTCCAATTGCCAAAGTATATCAAGCAAATATACCTACCTATCCTTCTGGACATTGGTTGTTTGGTTTTGCATCAAAAAAATTACACCCATTAGAAGATTTGCAATCTAAAAATTGGAATGCACTTAATATTAAGGCTAAGTACTATAATACAGATTTGCATATAGGAGCTTTTGCATTACCAACTTATATTAAGGAACTTATTAACGATGGAAATGTATAATAAATATCAATTTATTGGTTGTGAATCAGATTACTTAAAAGCTACAAAAATTATTTTCGGAGCTCCTTTTGACGGGACAAGTTCTTTTAGACCAGGCTCTAGATTTGCTCCATCAAAAGTGCGCATAGATTCCTATGCTCTTGAGACTTACAGTCCTTATTTAAACTTAGATCTTGAAGATATCAAGATACATGATGCAGGTGATCTTGAATTTCCATTTGGCAATACAAAAAAAGTTTTAGACATAATAGATAATTTTGTTTCAACTGTCTATGACTCTAACAAAAAACCATTAATGATTGGAGGAGAACATTTGGTTTCTCTTCCTGCTATATCTGCTGCTTACAAAAAACATAATGACTTAGTTGTTTTGCATTTTGACGCACATACAGATCTAAGAGAAGATTATCTAGGAGAGAAATATTCACACGCAACTGTAATGAAAAGAGTTTGGGATTTGCTAGGTGACGATAGAATATATCAGTTTGGCATTCGTTCAGGACTAAGAGAAGAGTTTGAATGGTCGTCTAAAGGGCACACTTTTATAAATAAATTTTCGTTTAACTTGCTAGATGATGTTATCAAAAAAACAAATGATAAACCAGTGTACATTACAATTGATTTAGATATATTAGATCCTTCAATTTTTCCTGGCACAGGCACTCCAGAGCCAGGCGGGATTTCATTTAATGATATGATTACAATAATAAAAAAAATATCTTCACTAAATATAGTTGGTGCTGATATTGTAGAGCTCTCTCCAGATTACGATACCTCAGGTGTATCTACAGCAGTTGCTTGTAAAATTATACGAGAGATGTTGTTGATACTGTAATGAATTTGTACCCTTATTCATTATTTTCTTCTGCTCATACCTGTAGTGAGCTTTCATCTCATAGAGATTTGAGTTCACTATTTAACAGATTTTTTATCTATATGTTTTAGAGTCAAGACTCCCACTTCTTCAAGTGGGAATTTCCAAGGGGGTAGAATCCCCGTTCCCCGATGTTCAGCATAGCTGGACGAGTTCACTCTGAAATTCTCTCTTCACTTCATCCCAAATTCATCCACCATTTTCTGTTCTTAACATTTGAAATCCCCTTAGAATAATGTATTCACTTACTAAAAATATCCTTAATCTCATTTTCTGTTTCAGTTAAAAGGTCAAGTTCATTTATTTCTGGCAATTCTTCCAAAGAATTTAATCCAAACATTTTTAAAAAGTGAATGCTTGTTCCATACAAAATAGGTCTACCTGTTTTTTTAAGCCGTCCTCTTTCTTCAATCAACCCTTTTTCATTTAATGTGTGTATAGACTTGTCACACTTAACTCCTCTAATTACCTCAATTTCTACTTTTGTCACTGGCTGCTTATACGCAATAATTGACAAAGTCTCTAGCGTTGCACGGGTTAGTCCCTTCCTTTGACTAGGTTCTAATAGTTCTTTTACGTATTCGTAGTGTTTAGGTTTAGTGGTCAATTGATAGTATTCATCCATTTTTATTATCTGCAAACCTCTTTTTTCATAGCTAAATTCATCAATCATTTCTTTAATTGCAATTTTAACTTCTTCACTCTCGGCACCAAGAAGTTTACATAATTCTTTTATTGACAACGGTTCTGCCCAGGCAAATAGCAAAGCCTCAATAATTCCTTTGATCTCATCTCTATCCATATTATCACTCCAATAATAATTGTTATTCATTTATTTTCGCGACCCATTCGGCTCACTTCATCTACTAGATAGGTTACATTTCCGAAAGATACGGTCTCTGGCTTGCATAGGTTATTTCTTTTTGTCTCTCATCATTTAATTATACCTCGCCGTACGTAACTTTGCCGTACGAACTTTTAGTAAGCCCTGCAATAATCTTAAGAAGAGTAGTTTTTCCTGCTCCGTTTGGCCCAATTAATCCATATATCTTGTTAGCTTCGAATCTGAACTTATCAAATTGTAAAACAGGTTGCATCTTTTTTATTCTCTTTTTTACAAAGCCATTATACACGCTTACACTCATTTCATATTCTTTTACTAGTGATTTTAACTGAATATTGTCTTCTCTCCCCCATAACATAGGTATAAAGAATTGAATTAGTAATAAATGAAATAAGAAGAAGTACAATCCCCATGGCAATTGATGTTGAGTAATTACCCATGCTATGATTCATTGCTATAAATGTAGTCATTACTCTTGTATGCCCTTTAATATTTCCGCCTACAATCATTACCGCACCCACTTCTGAAATAGCTCTTCCAAAACCTGTTGCAATTGCAACAAGCATTGTAACTTTCAATTCTTTTATTAACAAAAAAAGCATATCTATCTTATTACCTCCAAGAGTTTTGCAGATATCATTTACTTCCTTACCTCTTTCTTTAGAACTGTTAAATATTATCCCTATAATGATTGGTGTTACTAACAAAGTCTGAGCTAATATCATACCAGTAGTTGAAAAAATCAAGCCAAAACTTCCTAAAGGTCCTCTTCTTGAAATCATTATAGCAACAACTAACCCCACCACAACAGGAGGCAAGCTCATGGATGTGTATAAAATTCTGCCCACAAAATTTTTATATTTAAAATTATTAAGCCCTAAAATAAAGCCTAACGGGACTCCAAAAAAAGTTGCAATTATTGTAGATGTAAATGAAACATATATTGATAAAAATATTATCGAATAGAGTTGCTTATCTCCACTAAGTAGTAATTTAAATGCTTCAATCATACCATTTAGTATGTATTCCATTGTCCCCCTCCATTCTCTATATCATAAATTATGTGCTATTTTTATCGAACTTCATTTAGCTCTAGTACAATGTCATTAAAACACGAATCTTGATATGCATTAATTTTCTCTAGCTTTATTAATTCTAAAATAGCTAAAAAAATAGTGATTACTTCTCCTATACTATTTGATGCTAAAAAAAAATGATTGAACTTTAAAGTTTTAGATTTTTTTAATAAATCAAGTATTATCTCAGTTTTTTCAGCTACTGTGAATGTATCTTTTTTAAGTTGTCGTATGTCCTCCCTAAAATCTTTTGTTTTGTACTTTTTTTTAATAATTCTTTCAAAAGACGAAAAGATATCTTGCATAGTTGTATTGCTAAAATACTCATCTTTGTCATTTTGAATTAATTCATCTTTTAGCTTACAAAAAACTTTGTCATACTCTTTTTTACGTTCTTTCAAACTCTCTGAAACCATTTTGTATTTTTTGTATTCTAGTAGCTTTCTAATCAATTCATTTCTTGGATCAGCTTCTTCAAACTCAAGTTGTTCGCCTTCATCTAATTCAACTGGTAGGAGCATTTTCGATTTAATTTCTAGTAATCTTGCAGCTAGGACTAGAAATTCACTTGTGCTGTCTAGGTCTAGCTCGTCCATAGCAAGTACATGTTCAACATACTGTTTTGTTATTTCATGAATAGGTATATCATATATATCTACTTTGTTTTTTTCGATAAGGTGAAATAGCAGATCAAAAGGGCCTTCAAATGATTCGATTTTTATTTTATAATCCATATCAAACACCAAATGTAAAATGTACAAAAACAATCAATATATCAAATAGATAATTTACTATTGGAAATAATATGTTACTAATAGTACCTGTAAAAAGCAATGCTAATAAAATAAAATAAGAATATTTCTCATATTTATATACTGTATATTCCCATTTTTCTGGCACTACTGAAAGTAAAATTTTAGAACCATCTAAAGGTGGAATTGGTAGCATATTGAATATTGCAAGTACTAAGTTTATCATAATCCCATTTACAATAATTCTAACAGCTAATTCACTGAGTTGAAATTGCAAGACTAGTCCTAGAGTAATTGCCAAAATAATTGCTAATAGAATATTTGTAAGCGGTCCAGCTATTGAAACATATAACATCCCAAGTTTTCTATTATTAAAATAATTAGGGTTAACTGGTACAGGTTTAGCCCATCCAAACCCTGCAAAAATAAGCATTAAGAATCCAACTATATCAATATGTGCAATTGGATTTAGTGTGAGCCGTCCATTGTTTTTTGCTGTAGGGTCTCCAAGTAAATATGCTACATATCCGTGCGCAAACTCGTGAAATGTAATAGCAAAAAGTATTCCGGGCAGTACAAGTAAAATTCTGTTTATATCAAATTGTAACATATTATTCCCCTTTCATTTTAGCAAATGCTTTAGCAGCAAATTCAATTTCTTTGCTGTTAGTTCTTAAAAATCCTTTTACTTTAGCTTCGGTCACATCATCTATAATTTGTTTATAGACAGGTCCCGGTTTAATACCTAACTTCATTAAATCTTTACCTGTGACACTTATTTTAGTGTTTCTTAGCTTATTATAATAATGAAGCAAATTGTTTTGTGCCAAGGAATTATCACAATCATTATAATAGAATATAATGGTTTCAGGTTTAAAGGGTTTTAGTGTCTTGTATAGTTGAAATAAATCAACGTTAGTTTTACTTAGAAATCCATAAATTTTATCCTTTTTTTTCATTGCTTCGACTACTTGTCCTTCATGTACTTTAATTCCCGTAAAATAATTAAGAATAAACGGCAATTCATCAACAGCAATATTACTTATTGTTTGCATAATAATTATTAACTGTTTATCTACCGAAATTTTATCATTTCCTAATATTTTGTATATACTAGTGTCAATATTAGCAACTTTTTTTATAATTCTATCATTTATCTTAAACTTAGGATGAATAGATTCAAGTATTTTGAAATCTCTAAACAGTTCCAAGCTCTTACATGCATTTTTTTCTCTTAGTATATATGTGATTTCTTCTCTCACTCTATCACTACTAAGTTTTTGTATCAACCCATCTTTCACCGCTTGTTTAATAAAGCTTTTACTCTCAACCTCAATTTCAAAATTATATCTCGTTGCAAATCTTATTGCTCTAAAAATTCTAGTAGGATCTTCAATGAAGCTTAAGTTATAGAGAACTCTAATTACTCCTTTGTTAAGATCATTTAGCCCTCCAAAAAAATCTATTAATCTACCATACTGTTTTTTGTTAAGAGCAACTGCCATACAATTTATTGTAAAGTCTCGTCTAAATAGATCACTCCAGATAGTGCTTTTCTCAACTTTTGGTAGCGCACCTGGGTATTCATAATATTCACGCCTTGCGGAAACAATATCTATTGAAAGACCATCTTCTAGAGTTATCACAGCAGTAGAAAATTTTTCGTGTTCTACGACTTCTCCGCCTAAAACTTCCGCTAATTTGTGAGCAAAGTTAATGCCATCACCATCTATAACAAAATCAATATCCCAATTTGGTGCATCTAGAAACAAATCTCTAACAAACCCTCCTACAACGTACACATTAGAACTTAATGCATCTCCAACTTCCCCAGCTATGGCAAGTATTTTTTTCATTCTTGCAGGTAGTTTTTCAATCAAATCTGTAGCGTCTATTTCATCGTCTGACAAATTAAACGTTTTTTTATACCAATAAGGATGGTTTTTACCATACAATACTCTTAACATATCTGTTCTTGTAACAATCCCAATTATTATATCATTTTCTACAACGGGGAGTCTTCCTATGTTGTTTTGCACTAGAATTTTATTAATCTCATTTACTGGTGTTTCTGGTTTTATCGTTTTAACTTGCCTAGTCATAAATCCTTTAACAGGCGCATGTTCTAAGTTATGTACAATTGCTTTATCTACATCTGTTCTAGAAATAATCCCAACTACTTGAGTTTCGTTTAGTACTGGCATTCCAGTATGTCCATACCTTAGCATAATTTTGTTTACTTTCCCAACTGTCATATGGTCATATACAACTTTTACTGGTGCACTCATGATTTCTATTGCTGTCATTTGAAACTTAATATGTTGTCTCAATGATAAAATCAGTTGTTCTTTAACAACAAGTACTTCGCCATTTTTTATAGTAGCCGAAGCAGCTTTGTTATGCCCTCCTCCATGAAACTGTTTTAAAACAAGAGGAACATTAATTTCATCAGGTATGCTCCTGCCAACAATATAACATCTATTTAGCATTTTAACTACTAAGAATATAGCATCACAATTTTGTATTTGAATTATTTTTTCTGCCATTGTTCCTAACTCACCAACATAACTGTCGTTTTCAGCGGTAGCTATTATTACGCTATAACCATTTATTTCGTGTTTTATTGTATTTTTGATGAGCTTTTCAAATAATTGATTATGTTCATCACTTAAAGTAGTTATCAAATGCTCGTTAACTATTTGTAAGTTCGCACCCTTTTTTAGTAAATAAGCAATAATTTCTGCATCATGATAAGTTGTATGAGAGAAAGTCAAACAGTTTGTATCTGAATAAATTCCTAGGGCAAATAACGTGGCTTCAAAAATTGTAATTTCAATATTTTTTTCTATAATTTCTTCAAGTAAAATTGTTGTACAAGCCCCATAAAACAAAATGGTTTTACTAGCTTTCTCTATTGTATTTTCAGTAATCGGGTGATGATCGTATATTGTAATAGGAACTTCACTACCAATTAATTCTTTAAATTTACCAATTCTTTTATGTGAGTTAACATCAGTAATAAACAACTCAGTAATGTCTTCTATTTTTGCACTTTTTGCACTTTTAACTGACAGCACATTTTTATACATACTTACAAATTTCTTAACTTCTTCACCTACTTTGCCTGTAAAAAACAAAGTTGAATCAGGGTGAAGCTTGGAACAAGCTACCATGCTAGCTAAACCATCGAAATCAATGTTTTGATGACTTATAATTGCTTTCATTTGTACACCACCTCGTTAATGATAACTAATTATACCACAACTAGCTTGTTCAGCCAAAAAAAAGATGCTTACATAAGTATAAGTATCCATTAGGTTAATTTGAGTTGATTTATGAAATTAAATAAAAGCAAGACCCGTTTGACTCACTTCGGTCGGGCGTGTAGTAATAGGTCAGAGTTTAAACGCTGACTTGTTTATCTTTCTATTATGTTTTAGAGTCAAGACTCCCACTTCTTCAAGTGGGAATT
>JAJOKQ010000111.1 GCA_021129785.1 Clostridiales bacterium
AGCATTAATGGATCTTTCTCTCCCTACATCAAAATGTACAACCATGTATGGAAATATAGTTAAACCTCTAAGTGGAATTAATGGAATTTGTCTAGCTTCAACTATCTTGTCTGCTCCATAATTGTTTATATTATCTTTCTTGTCTTTTTTGTCTTTTTTTTCTCTCATTCTTATCGTTCCTTTCAAACATGCAATTCTCATTATTATTTTTTTCATTTAGTCTTATTTAAATTATACCTATTCCCACCATTATTTTCAACCTATATCTATCTTTAAATTTTATCTCTCAACTTTCCAATCACATTTCACCTATGCTATAATTAACACTATATTCTATACTTGAAAACTGAGGTGTTTCTATGAATTATTATGTTAAATTATTCCTGATATTTCTTAAAGTTGGATCCTTTACTATAGGTGGTGGTTACGCCATGATACCCGTAATTCAAAGAGAGATAGTAACCAATAATAAATTAATAGACTCTGATGAGTTTTTAGATATTATTGCTGTTTCACAAAGTTTACCTGGTGCTATTGCCGTAAATTCTACAATTTTTATTGGTTATAAACTTGCTGGACTACTCGGCAGCATAGTTACTCTCTTAGGGATTATCATACCTTCATTGGTTGTCATAATAACAGTTGCTATTTTCTATAATGAAATTAAAGAACAAAGAGCCGTACAAGCATTTTTTCAAGGCGTTCGCCCTGCGATTGTTGCATTAATTGCAGCAACGGTTGTTAAGCTTACTAGCTCAATCCCCAAAAAATATATTAATCTATTACTAATTACATCTTCATTTATAAGCATATCACTGTTTAATATTCACCCTATCATTGTTATAATAGCTTGCTCATTGATAGGTTTAATATTCAACCGAGAGGAGAATTCAAGTGAATTATCTTAATCTCTTTTTCGTTTTTTTTAGAATTGGTGCTTTTACTTTTGGTGGTGGTTACGCGATGATTCCCCTAATAGAAAGAGAAATTGTTTTTGTTTATCAATGGCTCACTCAAGAACAGTTTATCGATATTTTTGCAATTTCACAAATGTCTCCAGGCCCCATTTCAATAAACGCAGCAACTTTTGTCGGTTACAGATTTTCAGGTGTTCTAGGTGCTTTGTTTGCAACTTTTGGCGTCGTACTTCCTTCGTTCATTTTAGTAACTAATCTCGCCAAAGTAATTCAAAGAAACAAGAATTCACTTTATCTTAAGGGCATTTTTGCAGGTATCCGTCCTGCAGTTATTGGCCTTATATCAGCTGCATGTCTTTCTATGTTCCGCATTTCTGTCGTGGACTATAAGGGAGCAATAATAGCCATATTAATTTTCACAATCTTTATACGCACAAAAATTCATCCTATCATACTCATTCTTTTTTCTGGTTTGTTAGGAGTTTTTCTGTATTTATAGTCAGACTTGCATAGATAGGGGTAAGGCAAAAATCCTGCACCATGTGGTTGCAAGATTTCTGCCCAACTCGTTACAAAAGAGTAGGTGTCTTCCTACTCTTTTAATCACCTCTACGATGCAGTTTCTTTTGGTTTTTTACTTTTCTTTTTAGTAGTTTTCTTATAAACTATAGTCGGTGCTTTGTCCTCTAGTAGCATATTTTTTGTTATTACTACTTTTTCGATATTTTTACTTGTAGGAATATCGTACATTATATCTAACATAATAGTTTCTACGATCCCTCTAAGTCCTCTAGCACCAGACTTTCTCTCAATAGCTGTGCTGGCAACAATCTCCAATACTCCATCTTCAAACTCAAGAGTTACTCCGTCTATCTCAAATAGTTTATTATACTGCTTTACTAAAGCATTTTTTGGTTCTTTTAATATTTGAACTAAGGCTTCTTCATTAAGCTGTTCTAATGTAACTATTACTGGCAATCTGCCAACAAATTCAGGAATCAAACCATATTTCAAAATATCTTCTGGTTGCAGCTTCTTTAGAGTTTCGTTTATATTTGTGCGTTCTTTTGTTTTAATCTCAGCCCCAAATCCCATTGCTGTTTTCCCAGTTCTCTTTTGTATAATGTCTGAAATTCCATCAAATGCGCCTCCACAAATAAACAAAATATTAGTGGTATCTAACTGAATAAAATCTTGATGCGGATGCTTTCTTCCTCCTTGTGGAGGAACGTTAGCTACCGTTCCTTCTAGCACTTTAAGAAGTGCTTGCTGTACTCCTTCGCCACTCACGTCTCTCGTAATCGATGGATTTTCAGATTTTCTAGCAATTTTATCTATCTCATCGATATATATAATGCCTTGTTCTGCTTTCTCAATATCATAGTCAGCAGCTTGTATTATTTTAAGTAAAATATTCTCTACGTCTTCTCCTACATACCCAGCTTCTGTTAGTGACGTAGCATCAGCAATTGCAAATGGAACGTTCAATATTTTAGCTAACGTTTGTGCTAGTAATGTTTTACCCGAGCCGGTAGGTCCCACCATGATAATATTACTCTTTTGCAGTTCAACATCATCGGACTTCGTTTCAACATTTATTCTTTTATAATGATTATATACCGCAACAGCTAAAGTTTTTTTAGCTTTATCTTGCCCAATTACATATTGATCTAATATTTCTTTTATCTCTTTAGGTTTTGGCAAGTTCACTATGTCCACATCAAAATTGTCAGCAAACTCATCAATAATAATTTCTTGACACAGTTCTATACATTCGTCACAAATATACACATTTGGTCCCGCAATTAATCTTTTAACTTGTTCTTGAGTCTTGCCGCAAAATGAACATTTTAAATGCTTTTTATCTTCAAATTTTGCCATAATAACACCTCTTTCATTTCCTATCTATTATTACTTCGTCTATAAGCCCATATTCTTTAGCTTCATTTGCACTCATAAAAAAGTCTCTATCAGTATCTTTTTTAATACGTTCTATAGGCTGCGATGTTCTCTCACGCAAAATTTCATTTATTTGATTTCTTGACTTTAAGATTCTTTCTGCATGAATTCTAATATCTTCTGCTTGCCCTCTAGTTCCACCCAAAGGTTGATGAATCATGACTTCTGCATTTGGAAGTGCATATCTTTTTCCTTTTTCACCTGCTGCTAAAAGAAAAGCCCCCATACTAGCTGCCATGCCGATGCATAGTGTTGATACATCTGGCTTAACGTAATTCATTGTGTCAAAAATAGCCATGCCAGCAGTAATTGACCCACCTGGACTATTTATGTATATTTGTATATCTTTTTCTGGGTCTTCAGCTTCTAAAAAAATTAACTGTGCTACAACCAAGCTTGCTACAGTATCATTGATTTCATCAGTAACAAAAATAATTCTTTCTTTTAAAAGTCTCGAAAATATATCATAGGATCTTTCACCCCTATTTGTTTGTTCTACAACCATAGGTACTAAAGGCATTGCACTCACTCCAATCTTGAATTTACGAAAAATTAGCATTCTCTACTAAAAATTCGATTGTTTTTCTATTCTTAACATCTTGCTTAATATAATTATATTCATTATCTCCTAAACTGCTCTTAAATTTATCTAGCTCTTGTTTGTATATATTAGCCATTCTTTCTACTTCTACCTCTAATTCTTCATCAGAAACTTCAATTTTCTCTAATTCGCAAACTTTTTCTAATGCTAATTCTGTCTTCACTCTCTCGTTTGCATCATCTTCCATTTGTTTTCTAATATTTTCTTCTGATGATCCTGACATTTGGTAAAAAGTTTCTAAGTTCATTCCTTGTTGGGATAACTGAAAATCGAATTCTTTTATCATTGTATCAATTTTTCTATCTACTACTGCTTTTGGTAACTCAATATCTAACATTGCTACAACTGCCTTTATAACATTATTCTTAGTTTCTTGCTCGCCTTTATTTTTAGCTTGGATTTCTAATTTTTCTCTTATGTCATTTTTAAACTCTTCTACCGTGTCAAACTCTGAAACATCTTTTACAAATTCATCATCAAGAACTGGTAGCTCTTGTTCTTTTATTTCATGCAGTTTCACTTCAAAAATAGCATCTTTACCTGCTAAATCTTCTGATTGATAATCTGTTGGAAATGTAACTTTTACCTCAATTTCATCTCCGATTTTCGCGCCAATTATTTGTTCTTCAAATCCTGGTATAAACTGGCCAGATCCAATTGTAAGCGGTTGTTTCTCAGCTGTTCCGCCATCAAAATAATCTCCATCTACCGAACCCTTGTAATCAATAATTACCATATCATTTTCTTTTACAGGTCTATCTTCTACCAATACCATTCTTCCGTTTTTATCTTGCATTGATTTTATTTCTCTATCAATATCTTCTTCCTGTACATTATACTCTTTTTTCTCTACTCTTATACCTTTGTAGTTTTCAATCTTCACTTCAGGCATCACCTGAATAGTCGCAGTAAAAACAACGTCTTTCCCTTTAACTATATCATCAATGTCAATTTCTGGTCTGTCAACTGGATCAATATTATGAGTTTCTAAAGCCTTTTCATACACTTCTGGAAAACAAATGTTTATAGCCTCTTCATAAAATACTTCTTCTCCATAATGTGCCATAATAATTTTCTTTGGAGCTTTTCCTTTTCTAAAACCTGATATGTTGAATTTCCCTTTAAGCTTTTTATATGCTCCATCTACCGCCTTTTCAAATTGTTCTGCAGCAACAACCAGCTTTAACTGTATTTCGTTATTTTCTTTTTTAATAATTTCTGAATTCACAATCTTCCTCCTCTAGTAGTCTTTCTCTCATTCTAAATTGTAAAATATATCTATCAATATTTTTAAAGTCTATATTTTAACAAATGCACTATTAATCATCACTATACTATCTAATTTTATCAATAATGTCAACTGTTTAGCTCTAAGAAATTTCTTTTGTATTTATTAGAGCTCGTTTTAATAATAATGGGCCCACTACTTCAAAGAATATAACTCCTGTTAGTACTATTCCCGTAATCACTCCAGTCATTTCAGGAAATTTTTGTTCGGCAATTACACTAAGTCCAATTACTACTCCAGCTTGTGGGGTTAGCGCTAAGCCAATGTTATTTCTAGTTACATTCGGCAGATCTGTAAATTTAGAAAATATATATGTTCCTCCTATTTTTCCACTTAGTCTACCAATTATATAAGCTACTTCAGTTAATCCTATACTAAGTAAAATGCTTAGATCTAACTTTGCTCCTGCAAGTGTTAAGAATGCAACAAATATTGGTAATTCTACCATATTAAGTGCTGCTTTCATTATCTGTTTCCTGTTAATCAAGTTCGTAATCACAGCCCCTGTTGTCATGTTGAGTAATAGTGCTGCTAAACCAAGCATCTGTGCAATCCCTGTATTAACTAAAATAACACCTAACAATAATACTAAGAATTTGTTGTTACTAGGTCTCTTTTTAATTATTGTCGCCAAAATTAGTCCTGAAATTGCACCTATTGCTACTGCCAATCCAATTTCTTTTATAATTAGAATTGCTACTGCAAACCCAGTTATATGTGCATTTTTAAATGCCAACAAGATTGCAGTTACTACTGCAAATACAACAATACAATTAAGATTTTCAATCGCAACTAAAGCAGCTAAATTTTTCGAGAATTTACCTTTAGTCTTATATTCTTTTAGTATTGACATAACAGTCGAAGGCGAAACCGTCATCGCAAGCACACCCAAGACTAGAGAGACACTAATAGGCATTCCTAACAAATAAATAAATGTTGAAACTATTGCAAAAGTAAGAACCCCTTCTCCTAAAGCTACAATCAACAATGTTCTCCCAAATTTTCTAAAAACATAACGATGAAGTTCCATCCCAATGGAAATAGCAAGTATCCCCAATGCCAATTGGTTGATAAATTGAACTGACTGAATTAATTCTTTAGTAATAATATTGGTTATTGAAGGACCTAGAACAAGCCCTATCAATATATAGCCTGTTACCGAAGGTAATTTCACCCTGCTAGCAATTTTACCTCCTATTAATCCTATAATAAGAATTATTCCGATATATAAGGGGTAATTCATTTGCAGCCACCACAAGAATTAACTGCCAAGCCCTTAATAAATGTTACTGGTAAACTGAATATAAAAGCAGTATCTGGCTCAGTGATGTCACCCACACATTCTTCTACAATTTCTACTGCCTTATCCTTTTCTTCACAACAATTTACTACAGTAAAAATTGTTTTACTATGGTGTTTGTCAACATGACTTAGTTCAGCAAATTGTGCGAAAAACGGAATATGATCAGCTACTAAATGACCCATACCCGAACTATCAATAATAGTAGCTCCTTTTATTCCTGCATCTACAAACCCGTCTAATATTTCTGTTAAATACTCTATACGGTTTAAAATGATAACTAATAACTCCATACACTATCTCCTCTCTTTATCTTCATTTAATCCTATTTAGCAGTTCTTTTAATATCAATCTCGCCTGCTCTATCCAATGCAATTTTAGCTATCACAGGACCGAATACCTCATAAACAAACACTCCTCCAAGTACTACAGGGATTAGCGTATCAGCAATTTCAGCAATTGCAGCTAGCGCTACTTCGTTTATAATTGTAAAACTCATAATATCAATGTCTGATATTAAATGTATAAAAGATGGACCAATTAATAGTCCTCCTGCTAGATATCCTGTTACGTTCGATAATTGTAGCGTTTTGCAGCTTTTCCTCCAATTATCCCTGCAAGAAGGACAATAGCAGTTTTAATAAGTAAATTCAAGTAAATGCACCTCACGATAATCTAGTAGTGTTAGCTACTTTCTCTTTCTAACAAACTATAGTTTAACACAACTTTAGTAGTTTCTAAACACTCATTATTAATTATTTTTGTCAACACTCTCATCCCTATTGCTCCCATTTCGTACAACGGTTGCGCTACGGTCGTTATAGAAGGAAAAACTTTTGCGCTCATATCAATATTATCAAATCCTACGACTGCTATCTCATTAGGAATATTCAAACCAAGTTCTAATACTGCTCTTACAACTCCTATTGCCATTTCATCGTTTGCTGCAAAAATAGCTGATGGTCCATCTTTTAATCTAAGTAAGTGCCTAGCACCTTCGTAGCCATCTTTATAATGATATCCTCCGCTAATTACAAGACTCTCATCATATTCTATATTAGCTCCCTTTAAAGCCTCTTTATAACCATTTAACTTCTCTAGATTCTTCGATTTAATTGCTTTTGTATCAGTTATAATGGCAATTCTATTATGACCTCTATCGATAAGATAGTCCACCATTTCTCTACTTGCTCTATTTCTATCAATTGTCACTGAAGGTAATTCTTCGCAATGAGAGCCAATAGATATTGTTGGAATTCCATACTCTTTTATTTTATTATTCAATTCGTCAGAAATAGTGTTGCTAATTAGAATAATTCCATCAACTTGTTTTTCTGAGAGTGCATCGTAGTATTGCAGCTCTTTTTCGTTATCTAAGTCAGTATTACATAGAAAAATATTGTATTTATACATGCTTGCTATATCTTCAATTCCTCTAACTATTTCTGGGTAAAGATGTATGGAGATGTCTGGTATAAGTATGCCTATAGTTTTAGTGGTCTTAATCTTCAAACTCCTAGCTATCGCATTTGGCTTATATCCCAGCTCATCAATAACTTTCATAACTTTTTTATATGTTTCTGGTCTTACAACTTTGCTTTCATTAACCACTCTTGAAACAGTTGATATTGACACACCTGCTTTTTTGGCTACATCTTTTATGTTATTTTTCATGTAATTAACTCCCATCGTATTATTTTATCACAACCTGCTTGTATGTCAACAAAACAACTTTCACTACACTGTTTACGCAAGTTTGCTTCAAGAATATCTCGTTACTTCAAATCTGCTAAGTTTAGCTTGCTTATCTTCACTTATACCAGCTTTTTGTTTTGCAATACGAATTTGTTCGTGCACTGAACTTATTCCCTCAATATTAGGCAGCAACAAACCTCTTCTCCCCTTATACTCTACTATAACTCCATACTTTTTAACGTCTAAGTCTCCAATGTCTTTCACTTCTTCAATTTCGCCTAGTACATCAACTTTAATTTCTAATGTTGATAACTCTTCTTCTTTAATTGGTTCAAATCTAGTGTCATAACTAGACGCTTGAATTGCATTGCTAATTATTTCGTGGGCAATATTAGGGTGTGTTGGTCCAATTGTACCTATACATCCTCTCAATTTACCATTTTTGTGAATTGAAACAAATGTACCCGCTCTAGTGCTCTCTAACATATTTATTAACTTGCTTTGGAATATTATACTCTTAAATTTATGCCAATCAAGCCTTGTCCCTTTTTTTACCCAAACTTCTATGGTTTCTCTGGCCAATGTCACAAAAATATTCTCTTTTCTTTTAAAATTCTCATGCCTCTCTATTTTTCTAATATGGTGTTCTTCTAGCAAACTTTCTTTTTTCTCTGAAAGACTCTCTATAAATGCAGTCATATATCCAACTCCAAAAGGCGCTTCATAGCTAAAAACTTTTCCAACTGATACATAAGCATCTATTGTTCCTAATGCAAAGACTATAGGTCTTAACCCGCATTCCGACGCATTTCTATAAATATCTTCATCCATGTCAATAATATCTTCGTAGCTTCCGTTTTTTATAGATTTCGTGACTATCTCGTCAAAAACTTTCCCTTTCGGATTATATCTATCAGGTTCATTTTGATCTAAACAATGAGATAAATCTGCACTGGCCAACACTATAACCTTTGTATCACTTTCCTCAATTACTTTCCTTATTACCTTCCCGGTTTCATAAAGGTCTATTAAACCATTCATATGTATCGTAATATGTATGATTTTGTATTTGTGTCCCGTTTTATCAAAATAATGTAGAGGTACAAAACAGGCATGATCAATTTCTGGTTTGCAAGAATAAGGTTCAGCAATCATCTTATTTAGTAAAATATACGAAATACTCTTATCTCTAAGCCCACTAGCAATTTTTTTAATCAATGGTATATCGACTTCTTTTTTCATAGTTAATTCTGGCGCGCCAAATTTCTCTAAATTACCCTCTATCTCGTTTTCATATAAAACACAAATCCCATCTTTGAAAATATTTCCATGAGGAGTGATGCAGATAATGGTCTCTGGTTTTTTCTTGCTAACAATTTCTGCAAGTTTCTCAATACCCTTTATAGTACTTTGAGCCTCATATTCCCTACCCATACCTACCTCAGAAATAACAATAGGTGGATGTGGTGCTATAAGAACGCCTAAAAAATTGTTCATTTCCTCACCTCCAGTAAATTGAAATCATCGCACGTTCCCTAAGTAAACATGGCTTAGAATATCCTCAGCCATCCTTTTTACCTTCCTAGCAAATGCAATTCCTGTAGCTGGCTTATCATATTTATAGCTTGGAAAGTATCTTGTTAAATGAAGCGGAATGTTCTTATCTGCCTCGGCTAACCAATTAAATAACTCCAACAATGCCTCTTCTTTATCATTCATACCCGTTACTAACAATGTTGTAACTTCAATATGAGAAAATTTATTAGCAATTTTTATAGTCCTTTTTACAGGTTCTACCTCTCCGTTACAATTTTTTTTATATTCGTCACACGAAAAAGTTTTAAGGTCAATATTCATAGCATCTATATACTGGATTAGGTGTAGCAATGGACTCGCTTCTATATATCCATTAGTAACTAAAATACATTTGATGCCTTTCTCTTTAGCTAAAATTGCTGTATCTAATACGAATTCGTAAGATACAATTGGTTCATTATATGTAAAAGAAATAGACGGAATATCATACTCTCTCGCTAAATTTACTATATCTTCTGGTGTTCTATATACTGTTAGTGGAGTTTCTTTAGCTATACGATAGTTTTGACAAAAAAGGCAGGACAAATTACAACCAAAACTTCCTACTGACAGCGTTCGACTATTTTGCAAAAACTTCATTAATGGTTTCTTTTCAATTGGATCTAGGTTGATTGAAGACAATCTTCCGTAATTCATCGAATATAACTTTCCATCAATATTTTTTCTAACTGCACATATACCAGTTTCATTTTCCTTTATCAAGCATTTATGTGGGCAAAGAATACAGATTACACTTTCTTCAATTGATTTATAAAAATATGCTTCTTTCATGTCACACCTCATCAACTCATAAAGTGAAGTCCAGCTTAACTTGCTAACAATAAAATATTACATTTTGATTGAGAGACTAAAAATCATTTGAATTAGTTTCACTCTATGTTATCATATATTAATATAATAACACAAAAGGAGGTTTTATTTTTGAGTAAATCTTTGATTCTTGCGCATAGAGGTGCAAGCGCATATGCTCCTGAAAATACTACGATTGCATTTGCTAAGGCAATTGAAATGGGTGCAGATGGTTTTGAGCTAGATGTTCATCTCTCTAAAGATGGTGCTTTAATTGTAATTCATGACGAATCTTTAAATAGAACAACTAATGGAAGCGGCTTTGTTAAGGATTTTTCTCTAGAAGAAATAAAAAAACTAGACGCCGGAAGTTGGTTTGATTCTCAGTTTTCAGATGAAAAAGTACCTACTCTTGATGAGGTTTTAACTTTAGTTAAAGACACCAGACTTCTTATTAATATTGAAATAAAAAACGGACCATTTTTTTATGATGATATTGAGCAAAAAATAGTCGACTGTGTCATGCGACATAATATGATAGATAGAGTTATTGTGTCCTCTTTCGATCATTATTCTATTGTCAAAGCAAAAGAACTTAACCCCTCAATTAAAACTGGCGCGTTGTTTTTAGCAAGAACTATAGATTCTTGGAAGTATGTCAAAGAAATTGGCGCGAATGCCCTTCATCCCCACTTTATATCTGTTACAGACGAGATGATACGAACTTGCCGTGACAATAACATCGAAATCCATACCTACACTGCAAATGAACCTGAGCATATTAAACATCTTGCTAAACTGGGTGTTAATTCGATTATTACAAACTTTCCTGATAGAGCAAAAGAGATAGTTAATAGTTTAAAGAAGTAGAAAACAAATACCAGAGAGACTGGGGACGATTCTCTGTCTGAGCTGAGATTTTCAGCAAACACACAAATAACAAAGAAGCTTTAATTTCCTTGCTCTTCTTTTTATTACTCAATAAATTCTTTCAAATCAACCCACGCTTTATAAACATCCTTTTTTGGCACTTGAAGTTTTTTTGCTGTTATACTTATCGCTTCTTTTGATGACGATTCTCGTTTAATCATTTCATTAATAATATGTGCTTCATAGCAGAATTCATCCTCAACTTCTTCATCCAGTTCAGGTTTTCTAGCAACAATAGTGTATTCCCCTTTTTCATGCTTTTCATTGTTCTTAAGTTGAGAAATCACATCTGCTACATCCCCATAATATGATTTCTCGTAGTATTTCGTTAAATCATTGCAAACACAAAGATACGTGTCAGGAAAAACATCATTAATTGCTTCTAATAACTTTACAATACGTCTTGGTGACTCGTATATTACAAATGTTCTTACAGAGTTTTCTTTTATATCGCTTAACTTTTTAATGAGTGCGCTCTTT
The DNA here is from genome assembly GCA_021129785.1 of Clostridiales bacterium. GTDB lineage: Bacteria > Bacillota > Clostridia > Peptostreptococcales > NVVX01. The sequence goes on from JAJOKQ010000111.1 coordinate 11,556, forward strand.
TTTGCAGGTAAAAATCCATAAAAAGCAAATTCATCTGTTTTGATTCCTGATACCGATAAAGCTATAGTTACAGCAGAAGCACCAGCCAATCCAATTACTGAAACACCATTTTCTATTGCTTCTCTTACAAGAAAATAACCAGGATCTGAAATGCAAGGTGTTCCTGCATCTGTTACAAGGCATATATCAAAATCATCTTCTTTTAGTTTTTTTATTAGTTCATTTTTTCTTGTTGCCTTGTTGAACTTATGATATGATACTGTATTTTTTTTAATATTCAAGTGGTTCAATAGATTTTTAGTTACCCTAGTATCCTCTGCTGCAATTAAATCACAGTCGCTTAGCACTTCAACTGCTCGTTTAGTGATGTCACTTAAATTACCTATTGGTGTTGGTACTACAAATAGTTTTCCCATATTATTCTCCTTCTTTGTTTTCTTTGCTATTCACACAAAATATTACAACGAAAACAACTCCATCTGCTCCTGCTCTGCTTCTTCTAGCCTTAAAATACTGGCAGGGTTTTTATCTCTTAAAAATGCTTTGTTTATTTGCGTATCTTTTGTCATAATCTGAATATTTTTATCTACAGCTGTTCTTAGTTTGCAACTGTAAACAATCGGGAAGTAGTCACTTATGAATTTTCCTTCTACATGTGCTGTAAAAGCAATTAATTGAAACCCTAACTGCTCTGCTATAAGAAAAACAGGTTCTAACACATGTCCACTTGATGCTTGACCAAATGGATTATCTAGTAGAACAGTTCTGCTTCTTTTGCTTTTGCTGACATCTACACGTCTTTTCTCTGCCAAATAATTCTGAATTCCTAAAAATAAAGCCATATTTTTGCTCCATTTTTCCCCGACCGACCATTTAGCTGCGTGACTCCATTCAGTTGGAGAACTACTAATCATACAGTCATTTGTCACTTTACGGCACTTAACTTTGATTTCTTTCCCACGGAAAATTTTCATTAGTAGATTCTTAGTTGATAGCCAATCTTTAATATCTTTTTTTACCTTCTGAATATCTTCACTTCCTTCAATTCTATATTTATCTGACGCTAAACTATCCGTCATCCAAATCAAATGCTTTCTCACTATTATTTTTGCATCCGTTTCGTTCCACTCTGGTATTTTTATTAGAAATATCTCTTTAGTGACCTCTCTTAGTTTAACTTTCGTTTTTTTCTGAATTATACTCATCTCTTGGATAATTTTTTTTACATACATATATAGCCTATCAATTAGTTTGTTAATTTCTTTATCATGTTGCATTAAGTCGTATTCAGCAATTTCTACTGTTTTTTCGATATGCTTCTTTAACTTCTGTTGCCATTCAATAATTTCTTCATAATCTTCTCTATTATCTAATGCCGATATTGTCATGTTACGCAGTTTAATATCACTAATACTGGCGCTACAAAACTCCTTAAACTTGTTCTTATTCTTATTTTTGTCATTTTCCTTATCTTCAAGCTTATTCTTGAAGATATCTGCCTTTTCATGTAAAACACGAATTACTTCGAAGCGATTATAGGTGTAATCACATGAAATTGCCTCACTAATCTCTATAGGTGATATTGATTCTATCAAATACTTATGCCTGATATTTTGTTTTTGCATTTCTACTATCACATTGTCGATCTTACTCTTATCGTCATTTAAATTTCCCCATTTTTTGCCATGTTCATTTTGCGCATCTCTTAAATATTTTTTCTCCTCATCAACTTCAGATTGAATTACGTCTAGACCTACATCAAATACTATAACTCTTTCAAATGCTATTTCATGTGTATCTACTAGAGAATTTATTGCTCCTTCTTGCTTGTCCATAATAGTTTTAATTTTCTCTTGTTCACTTTTTACTATTTTCCCACGTTGCTCATAATCAGCATACTGCATTCTATAATTCCTTATTTGTTCTTTTCCATCGATAGGGAAAATATAATCTTCCTCGCAGAAATCTGATTTAACATTTTCTTTTAGGAATATTAACTCTTCACTTAAATCTTTTAGTCTTTCTTTATTATCATTTATTTGTCTCTCTAAATCTTCTCTTTTAGCTAAATTCTCCCCTATAATATCTCTAAGCGATTGAATTTGCTCTTTTAATACAGATACCATTTCAAAACTCTCTATGCCAGCAAGATTTTGCACCTCTTTGTAAGCTATATCGTTTTTTAACAAGTTTTGATTTGAACTCAGAGCATACTCATCTTCTCTTAAATCTGTTTTTCTATTACCTAACCCTTCTAAAAGCTCGTTTTCTTCTCTTAACTCTTTCCTAATTGCTTTTATATCACTTTCTCTTTGGAAAATTTCTTTCTTTAATTCTTTTATTTCTCCTCTAACTTCAAAATAACGCAGAGCTAGTTTTAAATTGTTTTCTAAAAAATTTGATTCTTCTAAAATACTATCTGATTTGCTTCTAATTTCAGCTATCTCATTTTTTCTTTCTCTAGTTCTATTCACGCAGTTTGTCATTTGCTCTTTAATTTCTGCACTAGTGCTTATATAGTCTTTTCGTTCTTCTTTGTACTTCATATAATCTTCATATGGATATTGCGAAAGAAAACTTTCTAGATTGTTTTGTATTTTTTCAATATTACTAATATGTTTCTCGTATAAAACTCTCTCATCTGTAAAGCCTTTTAGCCTCAACTCAATATCTGTCTTCCAATTAGAAAATTCATCCGTATGAATATTGTCTTGCCACGTTCTTGGAATAATACAATTATTCTTGCTTAATATATAGTCATTATCTTTTATGTTTTTAACATCTTCATCGGTTATAATAAACAAAGGATGTAGTAGTTTTTTTGCTTCTCTACCGATTTTCTTTATCAACTTCTCTTTTTCGCTCTCTAAAACAACCACTGAAACCGCCCAATAAGGATAGCGTTCAAACATTAAGTTTGACTCTTCATCATCAAAATGATCACTCAAGTACCTAGTTCCTTGTCTTAGTAGTCCAAATTGCTCCTTCCACCCATCTACCATACTCATAAATTCAGGATCAGCCATATAGAATTCGTTGTCCTTATATAAACTATTTTCGTAATTGGACTTAGCCTCTTGAAGCAACATATGCTCTTTTCTATTCGTTAGTGAAGCATATTCATCTTCTAACTCTCCTGTTACTAAGCGAGCATTTCGGTAAACCTTATTTCCAGGCATTATCTTTCCAGTTATTTCTGAATATAATTCGCATAGCTTTTTTTCTTCTAATTCAATAGTTGTTAACATCATTTCTACTGTTTTTTGATTTACAGCATTCTCTTCTTTTTCTATTGTAAGTCTGTTTTTCATTTCACCAAGCTCTTCAATTTCACTACTCTTTTCTTCAATAGCATTGTCATTTTGCAGTTTTTCCAATGTCAAATCTTCTAACTTTTTCTGCCATTTTGCTCGCTCAATTGTCAGGTCACTTTCTCCGCTCCATCCGACAAAGCCTTTTTTTATTTTAGAGAACTCTTTTTCTAAATACTGGCATTTTCCATCGGCATTATTTTTTAACTTTAGCGTTTCTTCTTTTTTGCTCTCTAATTCTGAGATTCTATCTTTAGCAGAAGTAATTTGCGCATCAATAAATTGCTGTTCTCTTTTGCATTTTTCAATATCATCTTCAATTTTATCTATTTCTCTATTAAATGTATACGCTAACATCTCTTTCTTAGTTTCCAAATCTTCAATATATTTCTGATAATCTCCATCACTATCAAGAGCAATTAGTTTCTCATTTAAAGAATTATTCTTGCCAATATAATCTTTCTCTTGCTTTAGTTTATCTGCTAGTTCTAGTTGATTAATTTTATTCCTTTTATCTTCTATTTCTTTTTCAATCTTTTCAAGCTCAGCTTTCACATCTGCATGTTCCTCTTTAACAATTTCGTACTCTTTCTTTTTAAATGCTATTTCTAATGATTTTTCTTTATTCTTTAATCCTATTTCCCTAATATCTAATTCTCTTTTTTTATCTTCAAGCTCTCTTAGCTTATCTTGTATTTCCGTCAATTCATTTTCTGCATATAGAAATACACCTTTTAATACACTTCGCTCATAATTATATGTTTTAGATGCTTCGTGATATTTCTTATACATATCTACATAGTAGTCTATTCTATTTTTAATCTCTTTATTTTGTCTTATTGTCTCATTTAGTATTTTATGTTGCTTTAAATGTTGCCTGTGACTCTCAAAAGTTTCAGAAAAAAGATCTGCATTCTCTCCCTCTATTCCTTCTTCAATCGTTGGTAGCAACAAATTATTTACAAGTTGGGAAGTCGTAGTGCATTTATTAAAAAAATCGTCTACTCCTCCTTCAGCACCGTTTATCTTTGAAATGTTCTTCCATTCTTTATGTGAAATATTATAGTTTGTTTCCAAATAACTATAGTACTCTTTTAAACTATCAAATGTTTTAGCATGTATGCTATTACCCTTTTTTTGCAAGTAATAGTCATTCATCTCGCTATGTGATGCTGGGCGCATGTCGCCGCTTTTAGATTTAAGCGAAAATGGAATATGTTCAATAGCATTTAAATCATCAACCCCATACTCACTAACGAATTTATGTGTTTTAAGTTCTCCATTTTTCACAAATAACGTTATTGCCGTTACCATGTATTTCCTAGGATTTTCATTAATGATCCATTCTACCGCAATATGTGCTGCATTAGAATCTAACATTAATGTTTCTCTAATTTTCCTATTAGCATGACTAGATCCCGGCAATATTGCTTGAATTACCATTTGTACAAGTACCGTTTTCCCGCCACCATTTTCCAGTAAGAACACTGTGTTATTTCCTTCTAATAAAAATAATTCGTCATTATAGCGTTTTTGACCGCCTTCATACACTATGTTAGTCAGCCTAATTTTAGATATTACTGGCATGTCTCCACCTCCACTTGATATATTAGCTCAAGTATTCCACGGTTATATTCAGAGTCCATATAGTATTTACTTACAATGTCTTTTGATTTCTCTGTCAGTTCTAATTCCATTTCTCCAAGACTGTTAACTAGGTCTTGCTCCAGCAGAAATCCTCTAATTTTATTCATAAAACTTAGTCTACTCTTTGTTGCTCCGACTTGCCTCTTGGTTTGTTCATTGGTATCGTCCATTGACTCCCATTTATCAATTATCATCTTCCAGTTGTAATTACTGTCTTTTTGCATAAACATAAGCACTTCGTCATCATGTGCTGAGAGCGTTTTAATTCTATCATTCATTATTTCCAACCATTTATCCATCGACACAAAACTATTTACTGGCTCGGTAGTACTGTAACTATCGTAAAAAATTCCGTAAAATATAATAATGGCGAAATACATTAAATATATATCTGAAACTGGCGTGCTCTGTGTAAAAAACTCTTTTTTTAATCTCTCATTAGATATATGAAACGGCGATGCCATTACGATTGGAAGCATTAATAGACGCTCTTCACCTGTTACAATAATAGTACAGTTTACCTCATTAGCAAATAGGTCAACCAGTCCCCTCACATTATCATCAATCATATAGGAGTCAAATTCTATTAAACTACATTCTCCCCGAACTGCTAATTGGCTAAATATCTTAAACGCATCCATTACGGTTGTTTCGCTATAATTCATATAACCCCTCCAGTTTCATTTCCATATTACTAATTGAAAATCGTTCATCAATGTAAACAATATCGTTTCTTTCAATCACTGTCATTGTCTTATATCCATCTCTTACTAAATCAATCACTCCAACTAATGTGCTATTTGCTTTGTCTTTATCTTGCGTAGATATATCTATTGGGCAAAGCTGATGAAGGACTATCCAAAAATCATAAAAATACCTTGACTCAAGCATTTTCACTTCTTTTGATTTTTTCATTTCTCTAACTAAATCGCTAATAAGGATTGTGTTCTCTTCTGTCAAGTGCTTTAGGCATACATCCATTATCGACTTGAAAATCTCATTAGTACGCCTTAACTCTCTTTCTTCTTCTTGTTCTGATATTGCCACAAAATCCATATTCACTTCATTGTCATTTTTATTTAAAACCCTCTGCGGCACAAATACGGACAATGGAGACCATATCTCTGCTTTTTCAAGTAATAGAAAAGGCTTAGCTAAGAGCTTAATTTGCTCAATATTTAAAGGTTCTGTTACCGCTTTACTTGCTAGTTCATTGTTAAAGTTAAATGATTCCACACCAACATAGTAAAATGCATCTTTTGCCGCTTTTAATGTGCTAGTTTGTATTTTTATACTTTCATGTAGTAATCCATTATGCTCAAGATGAACAAGTTCAAGCTCTTTACTAACTTTAAGTGCACTATTATATATTTTCTCGTCTTTTTCATTAATGACGTCATATCTCATATTTTTAATTGCATTATCTACAAATCCTCTTAATTCTTCAAACTCTTTCCCTTCACGTAGAAGTCTGGCGTGTATATCTTCTATTAACTCTTTATATCTTTTAAATACTTTGTCCGAAATAACATTTCTGCTTACCTCGTTTTTTATCCTGATAATTCTATCTTTTAAAGTTGCGACATTTATGTTCATCTCATCTATCTGCCTTAGTGCGTTAACGAATTCTCCTTTTTCTAGTTGTTTTCTTAGCAGCATTTGATTTATCGATAATTGATACTCGCTAAAATACTCACGTGTTGAAAATATGAGTTCAAGACCGTCTTCATCTAATTCATAATATTGTTTATTTATTACTATGTCAGATTTTCCAGCTTTTAGTATTGAAAAAAACACTTTTTCTTCTCTGTCGTTTTCCCAGTCATAAAATGTTTTAGTAAGACGCTTTCCACTTCGCGGTCTAAATGTACGAATAATCTCAGTTGCTACTTTGTCATATCCTTGCTTGTCTAGAGAAATTCGTTTATGTGTCATTTCATTTAAAAAATTAGAAAGTTCATCTACTCCAATTTCCCATTTTCTTAGGAGTTTGTTTTCAAAAAAGAATAGCAAAGTTAATAACCCTAAATCATACATATCTATTTTTTTATTGTTATTATCTCTAGTGGTTTTGTTTTGCAAAGACATTAATGGTTCATACAAAGCAAGCCTACGCATTCTCTCTCCATAGTTGTTTAGTAAAGCATTCATGCTAAGATCCATCCATAGCCCTCCAAACTCGTTTCAACTCTTCAGCTTTTAGTGCTTCTTGCGGTATATACTTGCCTGCATCTAAAAAGCTAATTACATCCTCTTTCATTATATTATTTGCTCTTAAATTTAGCAAGAAATAATCTCTAGCATCTCTACAAGGAATTTGTTTTTCCTTTCCTTTGCTTTTTTGCGATTTGAGAAGTTCAACGTAAAATTCGCTCGCTAAATAAACATCATTATTTTTTCTAAGCATATCCCAAATTTTTATCCCTTCATAATCTAGGTCGCCAAAATAATAAAATCTATGTGATTTGTCATCGAAAGGAAATTGTTTTTTGAAGTCCTTAATGCAAGATATTATTCTCCACCCAGCTCCGTAAATGAGTGTAGAAAAATCTGTTTCTTTTAGAATTTCGAGTAGTAAATAGTAGATAGATTTATTCTCTACTATTAGATGTTTATATGTACTAGCTTTGTTGTATTTTTCATTTATCGCAAACATTGCAGGTTCAAAGTTGCTAGTTATTTTCATTTCTTCTATGAGACTTATTCTTTTTAATACTCGCAGACCATTTTTTTGGCTTAACCATTTTTCGTCAGCACTAATATGATATGACCTCTCCTCAATTGTTGAATGATTTTTAGGAAGCCCATTCTGTTTAATGTATTCGTCAATCATTAAAATATATCTCTTATCCTCTAGCCAGTTTTTCGTATCATTTGTTAAGTAAAAATCTAGCTTAACACTATTGCATATAGTAAGTCTGACATCCTGTATGTCATTATCAATATCTTCTCTGAGCTTTCTTTTTTCAATATAATATGCATTTGGAATACTCTTAGGTCTTCCATTGTATCCTGAAGCTTTAACCGCCTTTAGATATCCTTCTTTTATCAGCTTTTCAATTTCTTCTGCATACTCCAAATATTCGGTCCCTGATGGTAGTTTTCTTTCTATTTCAAATAATTCTATCTTTTTTTTTGAATATTTTTTTAAAATCTCAATAATTTTTCTTCTCATGATGACTCCTCTATATTTAATCTTCACTTAGCTCGTTCTAGCAATAGTTCTGCTGTTATCCTTCTATTGTTTATTTCTTCACTTCTTCCTATTTCCCTGCAATATTTATGAAAAACATTGAATTAGATCGCTTAAACAGTTACAATAGAATAAAACATATGTCAAATAATTTTCTAAGAAAGAAAGTGAAAACATGCTAACTAAAATTCAGTCTTGTAGTATAAATGGATTAAAGGTTGATAGTGTCGATGTTGAAGTAGACATTTCTAGCGGTCTTCCTGTTACACATATTGTTGGTTTACCTGATTTAGAAATAAAAGAGTCAAAAGAGCGCGTAAGGTCAGCTCTAAATAACAGCGGATATAGATTTCCTCTAGGAAGAATAATCATCAATTTAGCTCCTGCAGACACTAAAAAAACAGGAACACATTTTGATTTGCCAATTG
>JAJOKQ010000103.1 GCA_021129785.1 Clostridiales bacterium
GGCACGCCCACAGGGATTCGAACCCCGGACACACGGCTTAGAAGGCCGTTGCTCTATCCAGCTGAGCTATAGGCGCATATATTTTTATCACCCAAATATATTAGCATTTTTATTGATCAGTGTCAAGTAATAGCCTTGCTTATTTCACCTCTAGAAACTCAACTTCAATCTTTTCTCCTAGATCAATCCTTACACAGCTTTTTTTAGACCTTCCCCTTGGAAGTGTAACACTCCCTGGGTTTATCATTATTATTCCGTTTGTTTCTTCGTAATATGGAATGTGTGTATGCCCAAATATTACAACGTCAGCTTTAAGTTCTTGCGCTCTGTAATAAAGATTGTCCAGAGTATATTTAACTCCATATTTATGTCCATGACAAATAAAAAAGCGTTGTCCTAGTATTGTCTTTACAACTTCATGTTCACCTATTGAGTCACAATTGCCTCTAATCGCAATTACATCGCCATCGTATTCTCCCTCTAAATGTTTTATATCCCCAATATAGTCTCCTGTAAATATAACAAGCTCTGCATTTTTTAGCATTCTCATTGCATTATTTACATTCTTTATTATACCATGACTGTCACCTAAAACTCCTATTCTCATCAACTCACCAACCTGTTTTATCCAATAGTACTTTTTTCAATTCTCTCAGAGCGTTTGCTCTATGACTTATTTTGTTTTTAATATTTTTTCCTAACTCCGCAAGCGTAAGTCCGTATTCTTCTATTACAAATAATGGATCATATCCAAACCCTGAATTTCCTTTAGGCTTAAGTGCAATAATTCCATGACATTCTCCTCTTACAGTTAGTGTTTTTCCACTTGGAAAAGCAACTGCTATAACACAAACAAATTTTGCTGCTCTTTCTTCATATGAAACATCTTTCAATTCTCTAAGTAGTTTGCTATTGTTTTCTACATCAGTTGCATTTTCGCCTGCATAAATTGCTGTATCAACACCAGGTTCGTTCCCTAAAGCTAAAACCTCCAAACCTGCATCGTCTGCTATAGCAATGCTGTTAGTTAAATTCATTACCGTTTTCGCTTTAATAGTTGCATTTGCTACGAAAGATCCACCATCTTCTACAATAACTAGCCCTTCTAAGCCTACATCTTTCATAGTTTTGATTTCAAAATTACAACCGGATAAAATTTCATTTATTTCTTCAAGTTTGTGCTTATTGCTTGTGGCAATAACTGCTGCGATTTTCTTCATCTTTTTTCCACCTGTTTGTCAATAATAATTCCTTCATCAATATCACTTAGAATCTCTTTTTGCATGGTAATAAGTCTTTTGTTGCCAATTTCACCCAAGTTAAGTAAATCTAGCAAAGCACTTCTAGTAAAAGGTTTTTCCTCCCCTGTACCTTGTATTTCAATAAATTCATCGTTGTCTGTCATAATAATATTCATATCTACTTCCGCAGTTGAATCTTCACTATAACATAAATCAAGTAAGGGCTGCCCCTTTACAATTCCTACACTTATTGCTGAAACAAAATTACTCACTAATGCAGATTTTATTTTTTTCTTCTTCAAATATTGCAAAGCATCAATAAGCGCCACAAAAGCCCCTGTAATCGAAGCTGTTCGTGTTCCACCATCTGCTTGAATAACATCACAATCAATCCATATTGTTCTTTCTCCAATTGCTTTTAAATCTACAACTGAACGTAGCGTTCTTCCAATTAAGCGCTGTATTTCATGCGTCCTTCCCTCAACTTTTCCTCTGCTTGATTCTCTAATCTTTCTAGTTTGCGTTGACCCTGGTAGCATTGCATACTCTGCCGTTATCCACCCTTTTCCTGTTTTCTTCAAAAATAGAGGCACCTTTTCTTCAACAAATGCTGTGCAAATAATTTTTGTTTCGCCCATTTCAATTAAAACGGACCCATGTGCGTGTTTTATATAATCTCTAGTAATGTTAACTGGTCTTAACTCATCAAAATTTCTTCCGTCTGCTCTCTTCACGTATAACTTCCTTTCGGCAATCTGTTTTATTCTTATTATATTGTACCATAATATGTTTAAAATTACTCAAAATTTTACCGAGGATATCCTCGGCATAAATTACTATATGAAAGGGAGAGTGGGGTCAGGCGTTTCAATATTCACTTGCAATGAATTAAAGCTGCAGAATACGCAAGTGAATATCGAAACGCCTGACCTCTCCTTAATCTCCTACTGCATATTCGAAAATGTTGGAATGGTTAGTTCAACTTCATCATCTAGTGTAATTTGCTCTCCAAAAGATAAAATTCTTATTTGATTAATTCTAGGTTCAATTTCTTTTTCTGTTCATTGCTACCCACAACAACTGTTATTTCAGTATTTTCTTCCTCGTCCAAAAAACCTGAAAATGGGTTCTGACAAGCAGTAAACGTCATTACTATTACTGCCAAAAAAAGTATACTATAAATTAGCTTCTTCAACCTCATACTCATTCATCTCCTTACACAATATATTTCCTGTTGTTCGAGTACATAATACAGGAATTCTCGGATAAAATCTCTAGTACAAATATATTGCTAAGAGGGTTAAACTATTCGGATTTTGTGCGTTGGACGCAAGAAAACCACCGTTAATTATATTGGTGGTTAGTGAATAAATGTTCTAGTTAAGTTCCATTGCTTGAAAATATGCTAATATCGAGTTAAAAAGCGACTCTGCTACTCTCTGTCTATATTCATCTGTCGAAAGCTTTGCCTCTTCTGCAGGGTTCGATAAATATCCAATTTCAGTAATTATAGCTGGCATTTCCGTTTCTCTAGTCACTACTAAGTTAGGTCTTGCAAAAATTCCTCGGTCATGAGCTCCCAGATAATCTACCATAACTCTTTGGAAGATTTCCGCTAATTTTCTATTGTTACGATTATCATCTGGCTTTCGTTCAGAAGGATAAAACAAATTTTCTACTCCATGTATTAACGGATTAACAACCGAATTAGCATGTACACTTATAAACAAGTCTGCATTTACTGCATTAGCAATTTCAGCTCGTTCAAACAATGGTATGAATGTGTCGTCTTCTCTTGTCATAATCGTTCTAAAACCTGCATTAAGTAACAGTCTATTTAGTCTGTGTCCCACATCTAAAATAATATCAGATTCTTTCATATTTTTAATTCTAGAGATTGCTCCAGGATCTCTACCACCATGCCCAATATCTATAGCAATTAATTTTTCTCTTTGCTTTGTATTTGCGTTTAATTCTAGCACTAAATTTCTGCCTCTTGAAGGAGAAGTAACTCTATGACTAACTTGATTGTTTAGTTCTACTTTAATCATGTAGTTCTTGTCGTCATAATCTTCGTCCACAACGATATTTTTTACAAAGTGGTCACCTATTGCAATATTTGAAAATTCTAGATTCATTCTGCTTTTAGGAACAATTATATTTATCGTGTTCTCTTTACTGTCCTTATCCACTTCAAATCTTACGCCAGGCCTTCCTCGAAATGATAGTTCTGATGTAATCCAACTAACTTCCTCATAGTTAAAATAACTAAAAGGTTCTCCTTCTAAGTGAACTATAAGCCTGTTGCCTTCTACTTCAAACTTAAATTCTTCAAATTCTTCTCTATCTTGTAAATCTATAACTACTCTAACAATTTTATCATCTGGCTCATAATTATGGTCAGGTTCAAATTCTGCAACACGCACTCTCTTAGCGACATTGCCATCAACATTAAAGTTAAACTCTTTATCTCCTGTGTATAAATATGCTCCTATAATATCTACTACTAGTCTTTCTGGATCTTTTAGTGTTATGACATTGTAGTTCTCAACATTATCACCTTCGATAATTATAACTTCTTTTGTATTTTTATAGCTAGCTTTTACACTTCTTACTATATTTACGAAGCTAATAATCATTTCTTTTGTTTCCTCATCAAACGAAACTTTATAATCTAATATTTCACTCATTTCAAGCACTAATCTGGTAGTCAGTGGGTCTATCTCAAATTGAGAAGCTCTTAACTCGTTTATAATGCTATTTTCAAATCCTAAACTCAGGGTTTTGTTTTTTTCAAGAATCCCTTTATTATCTAAATCAAATAATGTATTCTGGAAGTCAAATACAATTCTATCCGGCAAAATTCTGTCTGGATCAATTAGCGGAAAAACATTATATTTCAGCTCTTTATCTGCCTTAACGCGCACTTCGGGAAATCCATTTACCATATTAACTTTAATTGCACGGACTACATTTGTATCTTCGTCTATCTTAGGTGCTATAACAACTGGCTTAGTAAGTGCTACTGTTCGTGTTTCTCCATTCCATTTTACGTTAACACCAAGCTCCTCTGCTACAAATCTTAACGGGACCATCGTTCTGTTGTCAATTAGTTTAGCAGCTGTTCCATGATCATCTAACAGTTTTTCGTTCCCATTTACAATTGCATTTTCACTATCTATTGTCAAAATAATTTTGTTGCTACCGCTCATAATTACAACTTCTTTAGTTTCCTCATTCCAATTAAGGTTTGCACCAAGATTCTCAGCAATTACTCTTAGTGGTACTAAAGTTCTTTCATTGTAAATAACAGGTGGAACATCAGATGTAACTAATTCATTATCTATTGTTAAAGAGACAGTACTGAACTTAACCTCTTCATTATCCAATGTCATAGTGACGTACCTATTCTCATTTGCGAATGCATTAGGCGTACATAGAATTAATAATATTAGTAAAAGCGAAACAACTTTTCTCATCTGCGCATCCTCCTTAATGTTTTCGAATCGATCATATCTATTTATATCATTAACTCGAAAGGGATGTCAACTAAATGCGCAATTTGTAACTAACATGTAACCTTTGACTTCTCATTGTAAAATTCAGTCGAACTGAGAAGATTAATGAGGTACTTAAAAAGTTATATGAGAAAGTTTCATTTTGTTAGGAATATATAAAAGAATTCAATTCTAGAGCATGAGGGTGCAGGTTTTCTGCTCAAGTCGTTATAAAAAATCATTCTATCTACGAACTCGCTCAGGATACATTGCTTGCTTCAATAGGTTTTTTTTTCTTTAAATTGTTGAAGACTTTAGTTTTCCTAAGCTTATCTATCCCTATATATATAATACTCAATACAAACACAAACCAAAAAGTTACAAATCGCAAAGCTAAAGCCAAAGCCATGCCCTGATGAAATGATATTCCTAACGGTATTAATAGAAAAACCATTCCAGCTTCAAAAGTTCCTACGCCGCCAGGTAGCAACGGAACGACTGCAATCATATAGCTAAGATATGTCACTACAGAGATAGCAATAAAGCTAATTTCTAGATTAAGATTCCAAGCTAGAATCACAGCTTTTAACGCAAACAAACTCCAAATTAGTAACGACAAAATTAGTTGTAATAGAAGCACTTTTTTTTGTGCTACTATCAAACCTATTGTGTCTCTGAAACAAACTACTGAATATTGAATTTCTCTTTTTATTTTTTCACTAAAAAAAAACGATAACAGTTTACTTGCTTTTGTAGGATATAGTGTAAATGAGATTAGTAATATGAGTGCAACAACTAAGATCAGAAGACTTGCAAATAACGTACTCGTATATCCTCTTTCTGTTTTAACTGTAGTTAAGAACCATACAATAGATGCAATATTGACAAAAACAAATACTGACATGCTTATTGCTTTATGTATACTAACAATTGCTGCTGCTTTACCAGCCGGTATACCTAGTTTCTTTTTGAGTAGATATACCTTTACTGCCTCTCCGCCAGCTTTTGCAGATGGAGTCACGCACTCAACAAATTTCCCAGACATATTTATACTTATCATCTCGTGTAACTTTACATTTTCGCCAACTTGCTTTGCTATCGACTTCCACTGTAGGTTTATAAGTAGTAATGTAACTATCTGAATTCCACATAACAAAACAATTATCATTTTGTCAATAACGCTTAAATGTTCTAGCAAATATTTAAAATCAACTTGCCACAAAACTAGTAGTATCAGTAGCAAAGCTACTAAAGTTCCTACAATGCGCTTCATCTAATTTCACCTCATTTTCTTTAACAATCAGAAAAGTTGCTTCCATCAAAATGCCATCTTGTTTAACTTGCTTTAGTTGATTACTATACTTTTGCACCTTAATTCCATCGCAAAAGCTCTTATATTTTTTTTTGTCACATCTAAATAAAATCTTGCTGCCACAAGAGATGCATGCCCAGACATTGTGTAATATTTCATCTACAGGACAAGCTTGAGATGCTATATGTACGACTGAATATTTCGAAGCATCAAATTCTTGCCCCGATGAATGAATTACCTCTATTCTATTAGACATATTTATTTCGTTAATTAGCTCTCTCGATTTTTCAACTGCAACTAAGTCAAGCTCGACAATCGCCACACTCGCACCTGTCTTAAGGGCTATGTCTAACGCAGTAAAAGGTATTGCACCTCCACCAATGCATAATACTTGGTCCTCTCTAGAAATTTCACCTAGCTCTATTTCCTTTTCGATTATATTATTATAGTAATATTTTTTCCATAGCTTTATGATTGACGGATACTTATATATAGATTTTTCTAGCTCTTTTGTTAGGCAAGAAATGAGTTTCATTGTCAGTGCCTCCTTAAAAAAATATTATATTCTATTTAACACAAGAGTATAGATTTTATCTGAATCATTTAAAACCTATACTCACACCGTTTATCTTATCTCAATTAAAAAAGTCCACTAAAAATTTTAACACTATGATTTAACAAGCCCCCCACAACAAATGCAATCACAAACGTTGATCCGCCAATAAGTAATGCAACTTTCAAACGAAATTCCCTTATTAAGACCCCCATAACTGCTAAACACGGCAAGTAAAATAATGCTACTACAGACCCTACTAACAACTGCAATGATGTCAAGTTCATTTCTAAAAGTGGCAAAACCGCCAGTTCTCTTCTTATAACACCTAAAATCAGCCCTATTGTTGCTTCTCTTGGAAGCCCTAACCAATCTACAATTAAAGGCTCAATGTAAATTGCTACATGCTTTAAAGAGTTTGTTTCAACAACTAGCCCTGCAAACAAAACTCCTAATATCATAGGAGTAGCACCTTCAAGAATAAAACTACGAGTTCTCATTATTATTTTTTTAAACAATGTTTTTCTGTCAGGTACAAGAAGGTTCGGTATTTCTAATAGCATTGGTTCTGCTTTACCTGGCAAAATCTTATTTAAGAAAAGTCCACTAAGCAAAATACCTGCAAAAGAAAATAAATATACTGTTGCTAACATCCACGCAGAATGTGCTCCGAGTAGCGCTATAAATGCGCCTGTTTGAGCTGTACAAGGAACAGCAATTGATACAACAGTAGCAATTATTATTCTCTCTTTTTTAGTAGTCGCAGCTCTTGTTCCTAAAACTGCTGGAACTGCACAACCATAACCCATCATAATTGGAATTGCATTACCTCCTTGCATTCCTGCTTTCCTTAATACAGTGTCAATTAGTACTCCAAAACGAGGTAAGTAACCGCTGTCTTCTAGAAAGGATAAAGCAATATAAAAGAAAAAAACATATGGCAAAACGAGTGCAAAAGGCCATTCTATTCCCAAAATCAGCACTCCAAAATCTCCTACAAGTATATTATATATAAGTCCTTCTGTAACAAACATTGATACTAGTGAAGTGATAAATGGTACATAATAATTATTTAATAAGGGCAATAATAGTCCTGCCCGTATACCTTTGCCGCCACCAACTACGATTCCAATCATTATAACAGTAACAATTAAAGCTATCGGTATACCTATCAATGGCTTTAGCATTGCATCTCCAAGCTTTTCCATAAAAGTAGGATGGTGAAGTTCCAGCTTTTGTACTCTCTTTAAAATTTCACCTACTTTTTTCCACCGGTCATCTTCGCTTCTTGGTAGATTTTTAACGATGTTGTCATTATTTTTTTCAGTATTGAAAACTTCATACGCTTTGTTCAATAATTGTTTAAGCCCGATATTTCTAATAGCTACAGTTTTAATTACAGGGGCTTGAATTTCTTCTTCTAATTTTCTAACATCAATCGTGATTCCTTGCTGCTCTGCAACATCTGCAAGATTAAGCGCAAAAATAATAGGAACATCATATTTTTGTATTTGCAAAGCAAAATTTAAGTTTCTTTCTAGATTTGTTGCATCTAGAACACAGATTATTACATCTGCGTTTTCTTCATCTAACATTTTAACAGCTACTTCTTCAGCTGGCGAAGTCGTTTCTAAAGAATACACTCCTGGTACATCTATAATCGTGCCTTTCTTTCCGTCAAAATTTATCGTTCCTTTAGTATAGCTTACCGTAGTTCCTGAATAATTTGATGCAATTACATTCAAGCCTGTTAATTTTGAAAAAACCACACTCTTTCCTACGTTTGGGTTTCCTACAAGTAAAATTTTAATCCCCTCAGGGCTATCTTCTATTTTTACTTCTTTATGACAACTTTGCAATTGCTATGCCCCCTCAACCTGAATTTGCTCAGCAATATTTCTTGCAATCGCTATATTTCTCTTGCCTAATTTCACCACTACTGGTCCACCCATAGGTTGCTTAGAAACTATAGATACTGACATTCCTTCTCTTATTCCTAACGATTTTAGTAATGCTATTTTGGGTATTCTCTTAATAATGCAACTTTTTCTTTCACTGTGTCCATACATTGTCATGAGGCTTTCCTCCTTTTGATAATAGCTTTCATTTATTTATCAATATTTTATCATAGCAATAACGATTGTGCAAGTAACAATCGTTATTATATGTTTATTGTTTTCATACCTATAGTTATTCTTCTGAAGTACTTTTTTCTTTAACTAACCTACGAAAAAATACTTACTACCTATCTTTTTTTCTTGCAAGTCGCCCCAATCCATTGAGTACCATTCAATGTTGATTGTATTTAGCAATACGTTTTTTTCTTATTAAATCAAAAATTCTATTCCCAGAACTTAATAAAATAAGAATGCCCATGTAATACACAACAATTCTAATAGTTGTGCTAATAAAGAAGCTTAGAGGTAGCATTTGTATCAGCACCTCATGACTTGGGTCTAGTAACCAAAGGTCATTTGCAAAGAAAATATGGTGAAAATACGTAAAATACCTATTGAAATCAAAGTAAGTCATTGCCAGAATAACGCATATAAATAAAATATTAATCACCGTTGTTAAATAAGTTGTTTTTCTAATATTCGCCCAAAATTCCCTTTTTTTTGCATCGAATCTGTATGCTATTAAAATCAAACTCAATATTGCTAATGCAGAGAAATTTCTTATATATCTTCCTGCAATAAATAAATGTTTCACATCTACCATATGCAAAACAGCTCTTTCTCCAAAAACTTCTCTCTCTTCACCCTGAACAATTGCAACAGTGTCTAAAAATTCCCGCTCATCTGTTAGATACTCAATTAAATCAGTAATTGTAATTTCAAGATTTTCCATGTCCATACCAGTAATCGACGGGATATCGTTTTTTACAAACGAATCTAAATAATACTCTGTATTAAAAGAAACTCTGTCTACCACTGTTAGTAGTAACGCCAAAGATAGAAATATCCCAAATAAAATGTAAACAACAAAAAAGAATTTTCTCATTTTAAACGCGCCTTTCTTTATTCTTCGTACAGCCTAGTTATCTTATGAGTTGATGTATTTTTCTAAAATCAATATTATACGAGGTGCTTGTCCTAAAACAAACACCTCGCCAGTATATTTTAGATTAAAGTAAAGCTAATTTAATTAACCTTGAATTTTTCAATAACAATCTGTAGCTCTTTAGCCAGTTCTGATAAACCTTCGCTTGCGCTTGATATTTCAGTCATTGCCGCAACATTTTCTTCAGTAGCTGCTGATGCTTCTTGTGTCCCTGCTGCATTTTCTTGAGCAATTGCCGACAGGTTCTGAATAACGTCGATGATTTCTCCTTTTTTAACATCCATTTTTTTGCTTGACTCATTCAAGAAGCTTATACAATCTTTGATACTTTCCACCGAGCTTGATATTCCATCAAATTTTTCATTTGTCATTCCAACAAATTTCTCTTGTTCTTTTATTACAGAACCTGCTTGTTTCATGCTTTTTAGAGTGTTTTCAGAATTTGTCTGTAACTCGCTTACAACTGCATCAATCTCTTTTGCAGAAGTAGATGATTGTTCTGCTAGTTTTCTAATTTCGTCTGCTACTACTGCAAAACCTCTCCCCGCTTCACCTGCTCTTGCTGCTTCAATAGCTGCATTGAGTGCAAGTAAATTAGTTTGCTCTGCGATATTTTGAATCATTCCACTCGCTACACCAATTTTTCCTGTACTATTGTTCGTTTTTACAATTCCTTCATATACAACGCCACCATATTTTGCGTTTAACTCGGTTTTTTCAATTAAACTATCAACTATTTCCAATCCTTCATCTTTTAAACTTGCAGCAATTTCTGTAGCTTTATTAAGTCTAGTTAGCAATTTGTGATCATTCTCTATTATTTCTCCAAGATCATTTATTTTTAGCGCTCCCTGCTCAGTGTCATGTGCTTGTTCACTGGCGCTTTTAGCAATTTCCTCAACCGTTCTTCCAATTTCATCAGATGCAATTGCAGATTGATTAGAAGTTTCAGTTAAATGCTCTGCCGAAGCTGTAACATGGTCAGATGCAGAAGCCACTTGCTTAATAAACATCCTCAAATTATCTGTTATTAGTTGTAGTGATTTAGCTAATCTTCCGATTTCATCTTTTCGTAACATAAATTCTTTGGGAATGTCTTCTCTTATATCTAGTGTTGCAACTACTTCAGCAAGTTTTGTTGAAGCAATAATAGGTTTGACCACTGATTTCCCTACAAAGTTTGTAAATATCAGACCAGCAATTAACACCATAAACGCCAAGCTAATAAGTCTATTTCTTAGTGCAACCAGTCCTGATAAAATATCTTTTTCAAATGCTCCTACACCAATTGTCCATGATGTTCCTGAAACAGGAGCAACTCCTGTTAATCTATGTCTTCCAAAAACGCTGTATCTAATTACACCAAAATCTTCTGCTTCTTTCATAGCAACGCCCCAATTTTTCAGCTCGCCATTTTCTTCTATCTCGTTAAATATATTTCTTCGTGCACCGATATATTCGCGATCAGGATGCGAAATAATTGTTCCATCTTCTCTTATAATATATGCATATCCATTTTCTCCATAAGCCATTCTGTCTGTTATGTCATAAAGTAAACTTGCAGATTGCGTTCCTACAAGTGCTCCTACAACATCTGCTCCTTGCTCAATTGGAACTGCAAATTTTATTATTAACTCATTCGTTTCAGCATGTAAAAAAGGATCTGATACACTTGCTATACCATCGAATGCTCTTTGTATATGTAAATCATCTTCTCCGAGAGAATCCTCGGTCATATCTTGATGTCTTATTTTCCCATTTAAAGAAGCAACGCTTAGATTTAAAAAACCAATTCGCTTATATTGTCTTTGAAGTACTTGTGCTTGTTGAAGCCAAACCATACCACGAATATCATTTCTATCTGCTAACACGCTAAGCTTTGATAACTGCTCGCTTATATTGCTTTGTACTAAATTAGCACTTTCTCTCGCCATTAGTTCTAATGCCTCTTCAACTTCTGCAACAACAGCCTTGCTAGACTCCTGATATGCAATAAACCCTAGCACAGATACTACTAAAAAAAGAAGAACAGAGAATAATACCATTAACCTTGTTTTTATGCTTTTCACTAATACACACTCCTTTTAAAGTTAACTACGTTGTTTGCCACAATATCTATTTGTCTTTAATACAGTATATTTCTACTTCCTCTCCGCTTTTCCCTTCTTTTTATTAAAATAATTTGAAAGAAATCAATTTTCGAAAAGAAGTTTTTCCAACTTCTCTTCATCGATAATTTGGACTTTGCTCTCTTTATTCCCTTCAATAATTTGCTCTGCTTTTTTTAGCTTAGAACCTGCATTTTCTCCTGCTAAAAGAAAGTCAGTATTCTTACTAACACTACTCGCGACTGTAGCACCTAGTTTTTCTAATAAACTCTTAATCTCTCGCCTATCATATTTTACAAGTGTCCCAGTCACAACAACGGTTTTCCCAGAAAAAAAGCTTGTTGATTTTTCAACCTGTTTGTTCTCTGGATTAACGCCTTTAGATATCAATTTATCAATACTCTTTGCTATTGTTTCATCATTAAAGAAATCAATAATGCTTTTTGCTACAATATCTCCTATGTCACTAATTTCTATCAGTTCAGCAAATTGGGCTTTTTTAATATCTTCAAGTGTACTGTATTGTTTTGCTAAGTCACTTGCAGTCTTTTTTCCTACATTAGGTATGCCCAATCCATAAAGAAACGCGCTTAGCGAACAATTTTTACTATTTTCAATAGCCGCAATTATGTTTTGAACTTTTTTTGCGCCAAAACGCTCTAAGCCAATAAGATTTTCATATTCTAACTCATATAAATCGGCCACTCCGTCTAAACCAAGTGCTTCATTCAATTGCTGTATAGTCTTTTCACTTAAACCCTCTATATTCATAGCATCTCTACTTGCAAAATGAGAAATTCTTGCAACTAATTGTGGTTTGCATGACAGGGGATTTGAGCAAAATATATGAGCTCCTTTTGAGAATACTTTACTCCCACATGCTGGACAATTTACTGGCTTAATGTTCTGCATTGTTTCTACGCAATCCTTGTCAGCGCACCCTGTTATCTCAGGTATTACATCGTTCGATCTCCTTAGCCAAACATCGCATCCTATCTTCACTTTCTTTCTATTAATATCTTCCCAATTATTTAAGGTTGCACGACTAACCGTAACCCCCCCTATATCAGTTGGTTCTAAAATAGCAAGAGGTGTAAGTTTGCCTGTTCTTCCAACTTGCCATACTATATCCTCTAATTTGGTAGTTACTTCTTTTGCTTCAAATTTATATGCGATTGCCCAACGAGGGAATTTTTGTGTGTTTCCTAAAACTTTTCGAAGTGAAATATCATTCACTTTAATGACTATTCCATCAATTAAATAATCTTGTTCCCCAACTTTTTCTTCCATCTTTTCGATTGCAGTAATAACTTCATCAATATCTAGGCAATGGATTATATGTTCGTTTACATAAAACTTGTTCTCTCTTAAGAAGTCTATCATCGCTAAATGTGTTTTAAAGTTTTGATGCTCAGCAAATCCCACGTTATAACAAAACGCGCTCAGGTTTCTCTTTGCAGTGATTTTAGGGTTTAGATTCCTTATTGCTCCTGCTGCTCCATTTCTAGCATTTTTCAAAGTCTCACCCGCGGTTTCGTTGTATTTTTCAAGTACAGATAAACGCATTAAACATTCACCTTGCACCTCAATTTTATGTTTGTAGTCAATGGTTAAGGGTACTGTTTTAATAGTTTTAACTTGCTCTAGTACTTCTTCACCTACTATTCCATTACCTCTTGTTGCTGCTTGAATCAGTTTTCCATCATCATAAGTTAAATTAATTGTTAAGCCATCAAACTTATATTCAACAACGTAATCAAGCTTGGCATTTGTACCTGCAGTCATTTTTTTTACTCTATTATCCCATGCTCTTAGTTCCTCAAAAGTTTTACACTTATGCAAACTTAATAGTGGTGCAATATGTTTATGTGTAGCAAACTTTTTTAAAGGTTCTCCTCCAACTCTTCTAGATGGAGAATCTTCTAATACTATATTAAGTTCATCTTCTAGTCTTATCAATTCATCATATAGTTGATCGTATTCTTTATCACTTATTGTAGGCTCATCTAGCACATAGTACCTATAATTGTGCTCATTAAGCTGCCCTACAATATCTTTCATTCTACTTTTTCCTGCCATTTTACTCACTCCATATTTAGAAAATTATTTTAACAAACAGTCAACTTCACAAACGAAGTAGATATTTTCTTAATTCCTTTTCCCTCAAATGCAATTGAAGCCATATCATCTTTAAATGTAATAACTGTACCTATACCAAACGTAGGATGAACAACTTTAGATCCCGTTCTTATAACCTGCGAACTATCGTAAGCGATTTTTTCTTTCTTAGTTTCAAGCATTTCTCCTCTAAAGAGTGGAGAAGTAGTTGTTTTCCCAATAGCTTTTTTCTTGTTATATTTCTTATCTCTCGCAATTAATTCATCTGGAATTTCATTAATAAATCTTGAAATGCTATTATAGCAAACTCTTCCATATATTGTTCTCTGCATAGCATGACTTAAATACAGTTTGCTCATTGCTCTTGTTATTCCTACGTAGCATAACCTTCTTTCTTCCTCTTCATTCCCTTCTTTAATAGCCATGTGCGAAGGAAAAATACTCTCTTCCATCCCCGGCAGAAACACCACAGGAAACTCTAAGCCCTTAGCACTATGCAGTGTCATCAAAGTAACTGTGTTTTCTCCACCTTCTTCTGTATCTAATGAAGTCTGCAAAGATGTAGTTACTAGAAATTCTTCTAATGTTTTTATTTCTGAGTTATCGTCAAAGTCTACCGTCAAAGATAAAAACTCTTGTAAATTCTCAATTCTTGATTGTGCTTCAACTGTTTTTTCTTTCTCTAAAATATCAATATACTTCGTTTTTTCATAAATATATTCAACTATTTCTGTAACGCTCATATCTGCTTTCTTTTCAATTAAAGTTACTAACATTCCCACAAAATTGGATATTTTTATTTTCAAGCTCCCAGATAAACTTCCTATATGGTGAACATCCATAAGCGCATCGAAAAAAGTTGTTTCACTCATTTCTGCATACTCTGCGATTTTTTCAATACTCTTTAGTCCAATACCTCTTTTAGGCACATTTATCACCCTGCCAATGCTAACTTGGTCTGCGGTATTTTCTATAATTCTCAAGTAAGCTATAATGTCTTTTATTTCTTTCCTTTCATAGAAAGGAGTTCCTCCATATAGTCTATACTTTATGTTTGCTTTATTGAAAATCTCTTCAAATACACGTGACTGTGCGTTAGTTCTATATAAAACAGCAAAGTCTGAAAGTTTCTTCCCCTCGCCATCTATCAATTCTACAATAGTTTTTGCGATATGTTCTGCCTCACCATAAGCATTTCCTGCACAGAAATACTGTAGGTCTTCACCTTCATTGTTGTCGGTAAATAGTTTTTTCTTTTTTCTTGACTTATTATTAGCTACTACCCCATTGGCTGCATCTAATATTTTTTTTGTAGATCTGTAATTTTGTTCTAGTTTAATAACTTTCGTATTCGGAAATTCTTGCTCAAAGCCCAAAATATTACCTACATCAGCTCCGCGCCATCCATATATTGACTGGTCATCATCACCCACCACACATAAATTTTTATGCTTGCTTGCGAGCATGCTCGCCAATTTATATTGAGCATAATTTGTATCTTGAAACTCATCAACTAAAATATACTTAAATTTTTGTTGATAAAAACTTAATTCTGCAGGATTAGCCATAAGGAGTTGCACTGCTCTCATAATTAAATCATCAAAATCTAAGGCATTATTCGATTTTAACTTGTTTTGGTACTTCTCGTAAACAATGGCAATTCTTTCATCCCTAAAATTACCTTTGCTTCTATCTGAAAAATCTTTCACTCCAATTAGTTCGTCTTTGAGGCTTCCTATCCTAGATAACATAGATTTCGGTGGGAATATCTTGTCGTTATAATCTAATTGCTTCAAGACTTCCTTCATAACTACTAATTGGTCTGATGTATCATATATTACAAAGTTTTTCTCATAACCAATTTTATCAATATCGTTTCTTAAAATTCTAACGCAGGCTGAATGGAAAGTGCTAATCCACATTCCTCGAAGATGTCCTCCAATTAACGTCTCAACTCTCTCTCTCATTTCTTTTGCAGCTTTATTTGTGAAAGTTATCGCTAGTATTTCATAAGGATTTACATCTTGCTCTTCAACTAGGTACGCAATTCTATGCGTTAATACTCGTGTTTTACCAGAACCAGCTCCTGCTAGTATTAACAAAGGTCCTTCTGTATGTATTACGGCTTGTTTTTGCATTTCATTTAAGTGATTCAACTTCATTAATAGTCTCCCTTTCAGTGTCTCTTAACTATATTCATTTTACATTATTTCTGACTTATATTCAAACAAATTCACTAGTTGTTTTTACATCTATGTGATATAATTTTTTCATACAAATGATATGGAGGAAATAAAATGCACAATAAAAAACCGTACGTTCTAACAAGGTGGAGTATCCCTTTTGCAGGCTTTCTAGTCGCGCTAATGGGTGGCTTTTCTTACGCTTGGGGTGTTTTCATTGTCCCTTTATCTGAAAAATATAATTGGTCTACTGCGGAAGCTTCGCTTCCTTTTACAGTTTATATTCTTTTTCTAGCTTTTGTCATGGTTCCTGCTGGTAAATTACAAGATCATTTCGGACCTAATAGATTTCTATTGCTGGCTCTATACTATTTTTTATAGCTTATGGGCTTGCTTCTTTAGTTAGTTATTTCCCTTCTCCTTGGTGGTTAATTATGACTTATGGAGTTCTTGGAGGTACAGCTAGTGCATTAACATATGCTTGCGCTGCTCTAACTGCTAGAAAATGGTTTCCAGACAAATCTGATTTTGCTATCTCTGTCGCAGTAATGGGTGTAGGCTTAGCTACATTATTTGTTGCACCACTAAAGGCAGACTTTTTACTGCTGGAGTTAGGAATAGAAAAAACACTATTATTTATGGGGATTCTCTCATCTTCCGTTTGTCTTTTCGCATCATGGCTATTTAGAGATCCACCTGTAGAGTGGAAACCAGAAGGATGGATTCCTGCTAAAACTAAAAACAAAACGTCAGAAATACGCAGAGAAGCTACACCTATGGAAGTTTTGAAAAGTCCTGTTTTTTATACAATGTGGTTCTCATTCTTCCTCGTTGTAGCAGGCGGAATGATGTGCATTGGTTTGCTGCCTGCATTCGGCGAAAAAATTCTTGGACTTACGCCAATAAGTGCTTCAATTGCAATATCTATCTTTGCAGGATTTAATGGATTAGGGAGACCTTTTGCAGGGTATTTAAGTGATAAGTTCGGAGTTGTTTGGGTTATGATTTTCACTTATTCTATTCAGTCTGTTGCATTCCTAGGTTTTCATCTATTTGCCACCACTGCAACAACACTGTACATTTCTTCCACTATTTTGGGTTGGGGAGTAGCTGTTACACTTGCTGTGTTTCCAACGCTCACTGCCATATGCTTCGGCACTAAAAACTTGGGTGTTAATTATGGGCTAGTTATTACCGCACTTAGCATAGGTGCAATTGCGCCTGCTATAGGTTCTTAGATATTTGATTTAACAGGTAGTTATACTCCTACTTTTTTCTCTGCAGGAGTTATGTCTGTCGTTGGTGTCGCTCTTAGTATTGTCTTAAAAAAGAAATACTTGCTTTCGTAATTGTATTCTTATCAACATAGTTCTTCTGTATTAAGGTTTGCAAAAAAATCGAAAATAGGAGGAAAAAGATTTGAAAATTCAATTTTTAGGTGCTGCAAAAATAGTAACCGGCTCAAATTATTTAATCACAACAAATAAGTATAAAATACTAATTGATTGTGGATTGTTCCAAGGAAGCGAAGAATTAGAACAGCTAAACTATAATGATTTTGAGTTTGACCCAAAAGAAATTGATTTTCTTTTGCTAAGTCACGCTCATATCGATCATGCCGGACGAATTCCTAAACTAGTTAAGGAAGGCTTCAAAGGGAAAATTTACTGTACCAAAGCAACCAACGATTTATCTAAAATTATGTTAGCCGATAGCGGGCATATTCAAGAATCTGACGTAAAGTGGGAAAACAAGAAGAGAGCAAGAGCTGGTAAACCTCCTCTTAAACCTCTTTATACTACTGAAGATGCTATAACCAGCTTGCGTCATTTTGAACCAATTTTGTATAATCAAAAACTAAATATCAACGGACATCTATCTATTAGATTTAAAGATGCAGGCCATATTTTGGGATCTTCCATAATTGAACTTTGGGTAGAAGAAGAAAAAGATACTGTTAAAATAGTTTTTTCTGGTGACTTAGGGCCTCCTAATAAACCAATAATTAGAGATCCTCAAATCGTTAACTCTGCTGATTATTTAATCATTGAATCTACTTATGGTAACAGACTTCATGAGGATATTGAAGATCGAGTCAAAAAACTAACTAATATTATTAACAAGACTGTAGCAAGAGGCGGAACAGTTCTTATCCCATCATTCGCTGTCGGGAGAACACAAGAACTAATATATGAGCTTAATAATTATTATGAAAACGCTGATGACTTAGAAGCTTTTATGCGTGTACCAATATATATTGATAGTCCTATGGCAACTTCTGCTACCGAAATTTTTGCAAAGAATGTTGACTCCTTTGATGATGAAACAAAGAAGCAAATTTTAAGTGGTGATAATCCACTTGAATTTGATAATTTATTCTTCGTTCGGGACGTCAAAGAGTCTATGAGACTTAACACTTCTGACTTCCCAAAAGTAGTGATTTCAGCAAGTGGTATGTGTACTGCTGGCAGAATCAGACATCACTTAAAACACAGTCTTTGGAAAGCCAAAACCTCCGTTGTTTTTGTGGGTTATCAAGCGAACGGAACTTTGGGGAGAAAGTTAAAAGACGGAGCTAAGAAAGTTAAATTATTGGGCGAAGAAATTGTAGTTAACGCAGAAATTCATAGTATAGATGGCTTTTCTGCTCATGCAGATCAAAAGGATTTACTAAATTGGATAAGTGCTTTTAAAAAGAAACCAAAGAAAATATTTATAGTGCATGGCGAAGAAGAATCAAGTATCCCTTTTGCCAAACTAATAAATGAGGAATTAAATATTCAAACAATCATACCAAATATGGGATACTCTTTTGAGGTTGAAAATGATGTTCTAAGCGCTTACTCAGGCGAACTGTTAGAGCCAGTTCAAAGAAAAGAAAATATGTTAAAAGAGTTACAAGAAGTTTATGATCAATTTGAAGGTTTAGTACAAAATACTGACAAGTTTATAGATGATAAAATACTTAAGAAGAATTATGATGTTCTAAAAAATAAATTGCTTGATTTGCAACATGAGCTGTTGTCAATTTCTATTTTGCTTGGGAAGTGATTGAGTAGGCGAGAGACTGTTTATTATCAACAGTCTCTCTTTTTTTACTCACTTTCTGTTTTTAGTTTAACAATAGACTCTAGTTTATGTGAAAATTAACCAAATTCTCTTGATACAACATCTGGCTTAGTGTATAATTAACATTCAAGGAGGTACACGTTGTGATGGATGTTTTTGTCGGTAATGAAATAAACAGAAAAAAAACTTGATTCTTTAAGACCTATCAATCCAAGTATTTTAAGAAAAATCAGAGAAGATATGGATCTTCGCTGGACTTATAACTCTAATGCTATTGAAGGTAACACCTTAACTCTAAACGAGACTAAAGTAGTTTTAGAAGGTATAACTGTTGGCGGTAAAAAGTTCATTGAACACTTAGAAGTTATTAATCATAAATTCGCTATCGATTATGTTGAATACTTAGTTAAAGATGCTAAAAGGCTTTCTGAATCAGATATTAAAAACATTCAAAGGCTCATGTTAAAAGGAATCGATGATCATTACGCAGGCAGATATAGAGATAAGAAAGTACTTATATCTGGGGCTTCACACATACCACCAGAGCATTTTATTTTAAAAACTGAAATGGAAAGCATGCTTTTTAGATATAATGATATAGATGCTCCCATAT